>NZ_JBKKAD010000138.1:0-13394 GCF_046714715.1 Conyzicola sp.
TGATCACCCTCGAGGGCGCGAACGTGTCGTCCGTGCTCTTGCCGGCCCCGATCATCCTCGTCTTCGGCGCGACCATCGCGGTCGGCATCGCCGGCGGAACCATCAAAGACGCCATCTCGGCCTTCAAAGCACTTCCCGGCGCCTTCATCGGAAAGACCTCGAAGCCGCAGGCCACTATCGACCAGCTCGTCACGCTCGCAGAGAAGGCCCGCAGCGACGGTCTGTTGTCGCTCGAGCAGGAGGCCGAGGGCGTCGACGACCCGTTCCTCAAGGGCGCGCTGCAGAACGTGGCCGACGGCACCGACGGCGAAGAGCTGCGCATCCTGCTCGAGGACGAACTCGCGACGAAGGCCAAGTCGCAACGCAACGCGGCGAAGTACTTCACCACGATGGGCGGCTACGCGCCGACCGTCGGCATCATCGGCACCGTCGTCTCGCTCACCCACGTGCTCGAGAACCTGTCGGTGCCCGAGGAGCTCGGCCACATGATCGCCGCCGCGTTCGTCGCCACCCTGTGGGGGCTGCTCTCGGCCAACTTCATCTGGCTGCCGATCGGCGCCCGCCTCCGCCGCCTCTCCGACCTCGACGTCGAGCGCATGACGCTCACCATGGAGGGCGTGCTCGCCATCCAGGCCGGCAGCCAGCCGCGTCTGCTCGGCGAGCGGCTGCGCGCCATGGTGCCGGCCGACCAACTGGCTAAAGCAGCATGAGCACGCCGCGTAAGCGCGGCGGCCTCGAAGAGGAGCACGTCGAGCACGTCGACGAACGGTGGATGGCCTCCTACATGGACATGGTCACCGTGCTCATGTGCATGTTCATCGTGCTGTTCGCCATGTCGAGCGTCGACGCCGACAAGTTCGAGAAGCTCAAGAACTCCCTGGCCACGGGCTTCGGCGCGACCGAGGTCGGTTCGGTCGACACTGCCGAGGGCGTTGTCGTGCCCGCCAGCAAGGTCGGCGAGGAGGGCGAGCCGATCGAGGTGCCCCTCACCGACCTCGATCTCGCCGAGGCCGAGGTCGACGAACTCGAGCAGCTCAAGGAGAAGATCCGGCTGAACCTCGCCGCCCAGGGCCTCGAGCACACGGTCGACTTCAAAATCGACGAACGCGGGCTCACAATCCGCCTCGTCGGCTCCGAGACCTTCTTCGCCTCGAACAGCACCGATCTCGCCGGGGTCGCCCCCGCCGTGCTCGACGCCGTGTCGCCCGTGCTGTCGGCGACCGAGTACCAGATCGCCGTCGAAGGGCACGCCGACAGCCGCGCTCCGGGCGCCCCCTTCCCCACCAACTGGGAGCTCTCGTCCGGCCGGGCCACGCAGGTCCTGCGCCGGCTGGTCGAGAACGGCCACGTCGGGCAGGAGCGCATCGGGGCTGTCGGCTACGGTTCGGCGCGACCCGTCGCCACCGGCGCGAGCGAAGCCGACATGGCCGCGAACCGCCGCGTCGACATCGTCGTGATCTCCGACCAGCCGGAGTCGGTGCGGGCCCTCATCCCGTCGGTGCTCGAGAATTACGTCACCGCGGCGAGCGACACCTTACCTGCGGGGTAGTCCTGCCGATAGTTGCCTTCGTGACTGTCCAGGAACACATTGCCGTTGGCGCGCTCGCGAAGCCTGCCCCCATAGTCGAGTTGTACGACTTCCGTCGGCCCACCACCCTCGCCCGTGAACACTCGCGCGTCCTCGAACTTGCCTTCGACACCTTCGCCCGGCAGTGGGGCACGCAACTCACCGCCAGCGTGCGCGTCGTCTCCCAGGTCAGCAGCGAGCAGGTCGTTATGCAGACCTACGACGAGTACGCGTCCGGCTTGCCGCCTATGACAGCCATGGTGCTCTGCTCGCTCGGGTCGAGCGACGCCAAGGCCGTGCTGCAGCTTCCCGCCGCCGCGGTTCTCGGCTGGATCACCTACATGCTCGGCGGCACCCGCCCTCGCACCATGGACGAGCGCAAGTTCACGCAGATCGAGCAGGCGCTCGTGCGCAAACTGTTCGATGCCGCGCTCGAAGACCTCCGCTACTCGTTCGGTCCGCTCATCGTCACCCCGATAGCGGTCGACGGCATCCAGTACAACTCGCAGTTCGCCCAGGCCGCCGCGACCGCCGACCTGATGATCGTGGCATCCTTCACCGTTCGCGTCGGCGACACCACGACGCCGGCGACCTTCGCGATCCCGGCCGAGGTGCTCATCCCTCAGCTCGGCGAAGCGAACCCCACCAGCACCGTCGCGAACGCGAAAGACCTCATCGCCGCGCAGCTCACCGGCGTCCCCGTCGATGTCGCACTGCGTCTCACGCCCGCGATGGTCACGCCGAGCCGCATTCTGGGGCTCGCGGTCGGCGACGTTCTCGCGATCCCGCACCCGCAGCATCGCCCATTCGAAATCGCCGTGGACGGCCAGGTCCTGGCCCGCGGAGCGGCAGGGGCCAACGGCGCACGCCTGGCCTGCGTCATCGTCAGTACCAGCTCCGAGGAGAACTAAGTGAACCAGCTCGCCCCCACCGCCCAGCCGTCCACCGTGAACCAGGCGACCGCCGCCGCGGACGCCCTCGTGCGCCTGCTGCCGACGACTGTCGCGCTCGCCGCGTCGATGACGAACGGGTCGGATGTTCCGTTCGGCCTCCAAGCGTCGGCCACCGTCGCCGCCTACGTCGGACAGATCTCCGCCGACGTCGCCCTCGTCTTGCTCGACACAGACCAGCTGGTCTCGGCCGCGTCGCCGGACGGCGCAGCCGTCTCGGTCGCCGACGTGCTGCGCCCGTCGTTCGAGGCCGCGACGGCCACGCTCGGCACCGGGGTTCTCGGCACCGCCCGCGTCGACGACGCGAGCGCGCTGTTCGGCGACGCCGAGACGGTCGTCTTCGCCCTCTCCAACGGCGGCGTCACGGCGGGTTGGTTCGCGATCCGCATCCGCACCAGCGGAATCCTGACCGGTGGTCGCAGTCTCGACAACGACGAGATCGTCGGCAAGCTCGGCCGCATCAACAACGTCGAGATGGCCCTCACCGTCGAGATCGGCCGCACCCGCATCTCGGTGCGCGACGTGCTGGGCCTCGAGCCCGGCGCCGTCATCGAGCTCGACCGCTCGGCCGGCGCGCCCGCCGACGTGCTGCTCAACGGCCGACTCATCGCCCACGGCGAGATCGTCGTGATCGACCAGGACTACGCCGTGCGCATCACCAAGATCCTCGACGTGATCGAGAGCCTCTCCTAAATGGACACCGTGGTCGTAGCGCTACGGGTCGCACTCTCGCTCGGTGTGGTCTTCGGGCTGCTGTGGTTCATCCACCGCCGCCTGACGCGCGGTGGAAAGCTGCGCGCCGCGGCGACCCCGATCACGGTTCTCGGCAAGCAGGGCATCGGCGCCAAGGCGTCGGTCGTTGTGCTTGACGCGGACGGCATGCGCTTCGTGCTTGGCGTCACCGAGAACAACGTGACGGTGCTGCACAGCGCGGAGGCCCCGGCCGCCGCGTTCGCCGAGGTCATGGCCGCCACGTCCCCCGCGCCCGTCGAAGCGCCGCTTGCCGTCGCCAGCGCCGCGAGGAAAGCGGCGAACGACTCCGACGGCCTCGTTGTCCCCGGCCGGGTGCCCGGCGCCCTCGGCGGCTCGATCCTCTCGCCCGCCACCTGGCGTCAGGCCGCATCCGCCATCGGTCGCCTGCGGTGACGCTCGTCGCCGACGGCGCCCGCCGCGCCGACGAGCGCCACGTGCTGCTGGTCCGTATCACCGTCATCGCCATCGTCGCGGTCGTGCTCGCGATCGCCGCCGTGATGCTCGTTCCCACGGGTGCGCACGCCGTGGTCGACCCCACCCCGCCCGTCGACCCGACCGCGCCGGAAGGCGACGGCCTGTCGGTCGAGATCAACGGCCCGAACGGCGCGCCCTCGTCGGCGATCGTGACCCTGATCGGCATCACGCTGCTGTCGGTCGCCCCCGCGCTGCTGCTCATGATGACGTCGTTCACGAAGATCTTCGTGGTGCTCGCCATGGTGCGCAACGCGCTCGGCCTGCCCTCGATCCCGCCCAACCAGGTGCTCGCCGGCCTCGCCCTGTTCCTGTCGCTGTTCATCATGGCGCCGGTGCTCACCGATGTGAACGAGCTCGCCGTGCAGCCCTACCTCAACGGCGAGATCGACGTGGCCCAGGCGTTCGACCTGGCGTCGGGCCCGCTGCGCACCTTTATGCTCGCCAACACCCGCGAGGAAGACCTCGCCCTGCTCACCCGCGTCTCGGGCGCCGAGAACCCCGAGAGCCCCGACGACGTTCCGATGCTCACGCTCATCCCGTCGTTCATGATCTCCGAGCTGCGCGCCGCCTTCATCATCGGCTTCGTCATCTTCGTGCCGTTCCTCGTGATCGACCTCGTCGTCTCGTCGGCGCTGATGTCGATGGGCATGATGATGCTGCCGCCCGTCATGATCTCGCTGCCGTTCAAGATCCTGCTCTTCGTGCTCGTCGACGGCTGGGCGCTCGTGATCACGTCGCTCGTCTCCAGCTACCAGGGCGGTGGCTGATGGATCCGAACGCCGTTCTCGACATCGGCCTGCAGGCCTGCGTCATCGGCGCGAAGCTCTGCGCGCCCATCCTCATCGTGGCGCTCGTCGTCGGCTTCGCGATCTCGCTGCTGCAGTCGATCACGCAGATCCAGGAGGTCACGCTCTCGTTCGTGCCCAAGCTCGCCGCGGTCGCGATCGCGCTGCTCGTCTCGGGGCACTGGATGATCTCCGAGATGGTCACGTTCACCAACGACCTTTTCGCGCGCATCCCCAGCCTTCTCGGCGGGGGATGACGTGCGAATCGACCTCGACTTCGAGTGGATCGAGGCGGTGATGCTCGCCGGCGTGCGCATGGTCGCGTTCATCGTCATCGCGCCGCCGTTCTCGTCCAACGCGTTCCCGTTGCGCATCAAAGGCATGCTCGCGCTGGGTCTCGCCGTCGCCGTCGCCCCGGTCGTCACCCCCGGCTATGTCTCGCCCGACACGGGCACCTACGTCGTCTCCCTCATTCTCGAACTCGTCGTCGGCGCCGTGCTCGGGTTCCTCGTCATGATCGTCTTCTCGGCCATCCAGTCGGCCGGTAACCTCATCGACCTGTTCGGCGGGTTCACCCTCGCGCAGGGCTTCGACCCCCAGCTGCAGATCAACGGCGCCCAGTTCACCCGCCTGTTCCAGATGACGGCGCTCGCGCTTATGTTCGCGTCGGGCGGGTACCAGCTCGTCATCGGCGGTCTCGCGAGCAGCTTCACGGCCATCCCGATCGGCGGGGGCCTCGACCTCGCCGTGCCGGTCGAAGCCATCACGATGGCGACGGGCCAGATGCTCATGTCGGCCCTGCAGATCGCCGGCCCCATGATCGTGGTCCTTTTTCTCGCGGATGCCGGACTCGGTCTCCTCACCCGCGTAGCCCCGGCGCTGAACGCGTTCGCCCTCGGTTTCCCGATCAAGATCCTGCTCACGCTGCTGCTGGTGCCGCTGCTCTTCGTCGCGCTGCCCGAGATCGTGAACTCCGTCACCAAGACCGCCGTCGGCGACCTCGCGGGGGTGAGGTGAATGTCGAACGACTCCGGTGAGAAGACCGAGCTAGCCACCCAGAAGCGCATGAAAGAGGTGCGCGAGAAGGGCCAGCTCTCCCGCTCCCAAGACCTCACCGCGTGGGTGGGTGTCGGCGCCGTCGCCGTCATGATCCCGGTGACGATCAACGCCGGAACCGGCGCCACGATGGATCAGCTGTTCACCGTGGCATCCGTCGTTCGCAATCCCGACCCCGAACTCGCGGTCCAGGCACTCGGCGCCGGCATGGAATCGATCATGGCCATCCTCACGCCCATGGTGATCACGGTCGTCGTCGCGGTGCTCGCCGCGGCCGCGATCCAGGGCGGAATCCACTTCAAGAAGTTCAACGGCAAGTTCGAGCAGTTCAACCTCATCAAGGGGCTCGGCACCACCTTCGGCACGCAGGCCCTGTGGAACGGCGTGAAGGCGCTGCTCAAGACGGCGGTCGTCACGCTGGTGCTGGTGCTCGTGATCCAGGGGCTGATGCCGGTGCTGATGACGGCGGGCGGGCTGCCGATCAGCGAGCTCATCGGGGCGGCGACCGGCGGAACCGAGGCGCTCATCCGGTCGGCCGTGGTCGCCGGGCTCGTGCTGGCCGCGGCCGACGTCTTCGTCGTGATGCGCCGCAACCGCAAGAAAACCCGCATGACGAAAAAGGAAGTCACCGACGAGAACAAGAGCGCCGAGGGCGACCCGCTCATCAAGTCGCAGCGGCGCGCGCGCCAGCTGGCGATGAGCCGCAACCGCATGATGAGCGCGATCGCCGACGCCGACGTCGTGATGGTCAACCCCACCCACTTCGCGGTGGCCCTGAAGTACGAGCCCGGAAAGTCGGCGCCCCGCGTCGTCGCGAAGGGCGCGGGCGAGGTCGCGGCGCGCATCCGCGAGAAGGCCGAAGAAGACCACGTGCCGATCGTGCGCGACATCCCGCTCACACGCGCGCTGCACAAGGCGTGCGAGCTCGGGCAGGAGATCCCCGTCGAGCTCTACACCGCGGTCGCCCAGGTGCTCGCGTTCGTGATGGCGCTCAAGGCCCGCGGGGCAGCGCAGGGCGTTCACACCATGAAGGAGCCCACGCTCCCCGCCGAACCCATCCCACTGACCACCGGAGGAAACTGACGTGAACCGCAACCTCGCGAAACTCGCCGTTCCGATCGGAGTGGTCGGCATCGTCCTGCTGCTGGTCGTGCCCGTGCCGGCCGGCGTGCTCGACTTCCTGCTGATCATCAGCATCATGCTCTCGCTCGTCACCCTGCTCACGGCGATGTTCGTGCAGAAGCCGCTCGACTTTTCCGTGTTCCCCTCGCTGCTGCTCGTGGCGACCCTGTTCCGGCTCGGTCTCAACGTGGCATCCACCCGTCTCGTGCTGGGCGACGGCTACGCGGGCCAGGTGATCGAGGCGTTCGGGCACGTCGCCGTCGGCGGGTCGATCATCATCGGCGCGGTAATCTTCCTCATCCTCGTGGTCATCCAGTTCGTGGTGGTCACCAAGGGAGCCGAGCGCGTGGCCGAGGTGGGCGCCAGGTTCACCCTCGACGCCATGCCCGGCAAGCAGATGGCGATCGACGCCGACCTCAACGCGGGGCTCATCACCGACGACGAGGCGCGCAGCCGCCGGGCCGAGGTCTCGGCAGAGGCCGACTTCTACGGCGCCATGGACGGCGCGTCGAAGTTCGTCAAGGGCGACGCGATCGCCGGAATCATCATCATCATCATCAACCTCGTCGGCGGCATCGCCATCGGCATGCTGCAGCGCGGCATGGAGATCGGCGACGCGCTCAACACCTACGCTCTGCTGACCATCGGCGACGGACTGGTCACCCAGATCCCCGCCCTGCTCATGGCCGTGGCGACCGGCATCATCGTCACCCGCTCGAACGCCGAGAGCGACCTGGGCAGCTCGGCCTCGACGCAGCTCACCCAGTCGCGCAACGCGCTGATGATCGCGGGCGGCGCGGCGATCGGCATGGCATTCATCCCCGGCATGCCGCTCGTGCCCTTCGTGCTCGTCGGCGCCTCGCTGTTCTTCATCGCCTACCGGGTGAAGGCGAACAGGGCCGCCGACCTCAAAGAGCTCGAAGACGCGCAGAGCGACGAGCAGAACGTCACGACGCCGATCACCACCGAGGGGCTTATCGAGCAGATGCGCGTGCACGCCCTCGAGATCCTGCTCTCCTCCGACCTGGTCGACATAGTCTCGGATGCCTCGGACGATCTCCTGGCGCGCGTGCGTGCCCTGCGGCGGAAGATCGCGATGGACCTGGGCGTCGTCGTTCCGCCCGTGCGCACCCGCGACAGCGTGGAGCTGCCGAGCTCGACCTACGTCATCCGCATCGCCGGCGTCGAGGCGGGCCGCGGCATCGCCCCGCAGGGCAAGGTGCTCGCCCTCGGCGACGCGCTCGACAGCCTGCCGGGCCAGGCCACGGTCGACCCCGTGTTCGGCCTGAGCGGCAAGTGGGTGCCCGCCGAGATGCGCCACAGCGCCGAGATGCTCGGCGCCACCGTGATCGACCGCGTCTCGGTCGTCGTGACCCACCTGTCGTCGATCATCAGCGCCAACGCCGCCCGGCTGCTCACCCGCGAAGACGTGCGCGTGCTCACCGAGGGCGTGAAGCAGGTCAACCCGGCCGCGGTCGACGAGCTGGTGCCGGCGCTCCTCACCCTCGCCGAGGTGCAGCGCGTGCTGCAGGGGCTGCTGCACGAGCAGATCCCGATCAACGACCTGCCGCGCATCTACGAGGCGCTGTCGCTGCGCGCGAAGGTGTCGAACGACCCGGAGGGCCTGATCGAGGCCGCCCGCACCGCGCTCGGGCCCGCGCTCGCCGCGAACTACATCGAGGGCGGCTCGCTGCGCGTCATCATGATCGACCCGCTGCTCGAGCAGTCGATGCTCGAGGGGCTGCGGCCGTCAGACGCCGGCACCCAGATCCTGCTCGCCCAGCAGTCGCTCGAGGCGGTGCTGGATTCGCTGCGCGAGTCGGTGGCGAAGCTCGAGGCCGCCGGCCAGTCGGCGGTTCTCGTCTGCGCGCCGGCCCTGCGCCCCGCCATCCGCCGCCTCGTCTCCGCGCAGTCGGGCGGGCTGCCGGTGCTCTCCTACCAGGAGGTCACCGCTGCCAACGTGAACATCGAAACAGTGGGGGTCGTGCGTGTCACCGAGTCGATTTCACGTTGAGGCCGACTCGGTCGACGAGCTGAACGCGCGCATTCTCGACGCGTACGGCCCGGATGCCGCCGTCGTCGCCACGACCGTCACCACCACCGGCGGACTGCAGGGCTTCTTCGCCACTCGCAAGTTCCATGCCACGGTGGAACTGTCCGACGGCACGGCCGCCGACTCCCACTCCTTCGACCTGCCGACGCGGGCGGGTATCGCCGCGTTGCTCGACCGGGCCGACCACTCCGACGACGTGTCGCACGGCGGAGAAACCGACTGGAAGATCTCGACCGCCACCGTCGACTTCGCGGCGATCCTCGCGGATCTCACGCTGAACACCGCGCCGCCGACACCCGCCATCGCGCCGCCCGCGCCGCCGAGCCCGCTCCCGTTGCGCGGCGCCGGCGACCTCGTGGTGTTCATCGGCCTGGGCGACGACGCGCTCGCGGTCGCCAGGACGGTCGCCGCGGGGGTGGGCGCATCCGTTCTGCGCATCGGCGGAGCCATCGACCGGCCCGACATCCACCGTATCGACGACCGGCGCGCGGCGATCGCGGCGCGCGCTGAGGGCGTGCGGCTGGGCGAAGGCGTGGTCATGGCGTTCGGCCTGCCCCGCCGGGGGCCGACCGCCGAATCGGTGAGCGAGCTCGAGAGCCTGCACGCCGACCAGTTCTGGGTGGCCGTCGACGCGGGCCGCAAGCCGGAGGACACCGTGCGCTGGGTGCGGGCGGTCGCGAACGTGGTGCCGCTCACCGCGGCGATGAGCTGGTCTCCCGACGAGACATCCACCCCCCATTCCGTCGCGCAACTGGGACTGCCCGTCGGCTGGGTCGAGACCGGTTGGTAGGCTGAAGAGATGCTCGTTCTAACTCGCAAACCGGGAGAACGCATTCTCATCGGTGACAACATCGTCGTCACCATCCTCGACTCACGGGGCGACGGGGTGCGGATCGGTATCGACGCGCCCCGCGGCATCACGATCCAGCGCGAAGAGGTGCTGAAAGCCGTCGCCGACGCGAACATCGCCGCCGCCGAAGCCCGCCCCGACGACGCCGAGCGCATCAAGGCCGCGCTGGGCATCGTGCCGCCCGCCGCACCGCCCGCGGCGACCCCGCCCGCCCAGCCCGCGAAGTAGTTCGCGAGCCGGTTCCGGCCGCATGAGGCGACCGCGGCCGCGTCATCCAGCCGGAAACGCGTCATCTGCTAGTGGGCTAGAGCAGGCGCCACTCGCCGGCCGCGTCGATCGCGCGCACGTCGGCGTCGTCGCCCAGCAGCTCCCAGCGCTGCAGCGCGAACGGCACGTTGCCGTTCTTCCACACCGAGTCGTGGAACGCCCGCGCGGTGAAGCCCTCCCGCTCGGCCGCGTCGGCGATCAGCCGCAGCAGCTGCAGCTTGCCCGTCGTGTACGCCATCGCCAGCCCGGGCCCGCTCAGGTACATCGCCGTCTCCTCGGTCGCCGTGCCCGCGTCCATCGGCACGCGCCGCACGAACTGGTCGACCGCCTCGGCGAAGGTGTACTCGCCGATCGCGAGCTTCACGTCGACCACGACCCGCAGCGCGCGCAGCCGCACGAAGTTGTGCACGATCGTGAGCGAGGCGGCATCGCCGTCGAACAGCCCCGCCTGCGCCATGAGCTCTTCGTTGTAGTGCGCGATGCCCTCGTTCGCGGCCGAGTCGTAGTAGCGGCGCCGGATCGCGCGCTCGTGCCCCCACGCCCGCACGAGCTGCTGGAAGTGCGCCCCCTCGTGCACGATGCCGAGCCGCGGGTCGAGCGCGTTCGCCGCGTAGAAGTAGCCGAGGTCGGAGTCGGGCGCCGGCATGTACGACGTGCCGTCGCTGCCGAGGCGGTGCTCGTCGGTGAGGTCGTCCGGCACGCCGAGCCAGCTCAGGACGCGCAGGTAGGCGGGGATCTCGGCCGTCAGGTAGTGGCCGTGGCCCGCCTGGCTCAGGATGCCGCGGCTCTCGTAGAACTCGCGCACGGCCGTTTCGTCCCGCGCCTCGGTGGCGTGCTGTTCGGCGCTCGTGGCCGCGGGTCGCGCGTTCCCGGCCGGGCGCGTGCGTGACGCGACCTCCCACGCCACGGCGCGCGCGTACTCCTGCTCGGCGGCCGCGACCAGCTGCTCGGGCGACGCCGGCATGAGCGCCACGTGCCGCAGATACCACTCGAAGCCCTCGCGCCCCACGGGAGCCAACGGCGGCATACCGGGTGCCTCGTGCTCGAGCCACGCGGCAAAACCCGTGAGGGCGGCCACAGCGGGGCCGACGGCATCGGTGAGGGCCGCGGCCGTCTCGGCGCTCACGCTGGCGCAGAGCGCGGCGACGGACGCGTCGAGGTCGCTCTCGATCGAGCCGAGCAGCTCTGCCGCGACCGTCGCGAGCTCGGTGGTGCCGTGCTCCTCCAGGTTGGCGCGCGCCACGCGCACCTGTGCCGGAACCGCACGCAGCACGGCAACCAGGCCGGCCTGCCGGTCGGCGTCGAACGGAGCCGGCTGCAGCAGCAGGTCGAAGTACGGGCCCAGAATCTGGCTCGCCGCGAAGACGGCGTCGCGCTGCCACGACCGGGTCACGTCGAGCTCCCAGTGCACGCGGGCGATTGCAGAGCCGATCAGCCGGTGGTCGACACGGTCGGCCACCGCAGAGTCGGACGCGTCGATCGCCCGCCACCGCGACACGAACCCCGCGAGTGCCGCACGGCGTTCCTGCACCGACTCCGCGTCGAACCGCGGCAGCCAGAGCGGCGAATGCGCGATGCGCGGCATGTCGTCGGCGCTGCGGAACACGGTGGCCTCGCGCCACGCCCAGAAGTCTGTACCCAGTAGTTCGATCGTCGCGTTCACGGAGCCGATTCTCGCAGACGTGTCATCCGCACCCGACCGTCTTCCGCGCCGACGCCCACCAGCAGTACCGTCGTCGCATGACGAACCTCATTGAGAAATTGACTGACTCGGTGCACTCCTGGGGCGCGAAGCTGTCGTACGGCGAGAAGGTGACGCTAGACGGGCACGACATCCTGCCCGTCGCGGCCGTCGTCTTCGGTTTCGGCGGTGGCGAAGGCTCGGGCGAGCAGCCGGCGAGCGACACCGTTCCCGCCGGAAGGGGCGAGGGCAGCGGCGGTGGCGGTGGCGGATAGTCGATCCCGATCGGCGCATACATCGGCGGCCCCGAGGGCATCCGCTTCCACTTCAACCCGATCACACTGATCGCGGTCGTCGTGCCCCTGGTCTCGGCGGTCGGCTGGGTGATCCGCGCGCGCCACCGGGGAAAGTAAAAAACCCCCGGAATCCCGAGGGTGTTCCGAAGGTTTCAGTGGTGGCCCCGACCGGCGTCGATCCGGTGACCTCACGATTTTCAGTCGTGCGCTCTACCAACTGAGCTACAGGGCCATGAGAGGCGAACCCCTCATAAGACGAAAAGCCCCTCCTTTCGAAGAGGCTTTCCATTCTTTGCGACCCTGACCGGACTTGAACCGGCGACCTCCGCCGTGACAGGGCGGCGCGCTAACCAACTGCGCTACAGGGCCATGCTATTTAATTTTGTGTTTGTGACCCCAACGGGATTCGAACCCGTGTTAACGCCGTGAAAGGGCGCCGTCCTAGGCCACTAAACGATGGGGCCATGCGCAAACAAAACGTCATAGCTACCGAGGGAAAAGCATACGGGTCTCTCGGCCAAATACCAAACCGGGGCATTCGACACGGCCCGGCGAGGCACTCTCCCAAGCAAACAGGCGGCGGGTAGGTTCAACTGGTCGTTGAATGTTCTGGGTGAAACCTGAGGTTTGCCTATGCGGCTGGAACATGGCTCTTGTTATTGTTAGAGAAGTTGACAGTGTGACTGGCGTTATAAATGGCGCCGAACACGATTCGGGGAAAAATGAGCACCTGGCCACAGCGAGCCACTTCAATCAGCACGCCTCGGCGACGACGCTCGTACCGGCTCGTCGCCATCGCGCTCGCGCTCTCGGTGGCGACCGTCGGCTCGATCGTCTCCACCGAGGCCCAGCCGGCGCAGGCCGTCGACTACCCCTCGTGGGACGACGTGAAGAACGCGCGCTCGAGCGAGGCCAACACCGTCGCCGAGATCAAGCGCATCCAAAGCGTGCTCGCCGGGCTGCGCGACGAGGTAGCGCGCACGCAGGCCGAGGCGCTCCGACTGGGCGAGGCCTACCAGGAGGCCGACCAGGCGTTCCAGGAGCAGGCGCTCAAAGCGCAGAAATTGAAAGACCAGGCGGATGACGCGGCTCTCCTCGCCACGCAGTCGAAGCAGCGCGCCGGCGAGATCGTCGCCCAGCAGTATCGCTCGGGCAACGGAGACGTGACCACGGGCCTGCTCGTCAACGCCGCCAAGGCCGACGACATGCTCTACTCCTACGGCATGGCCGACAAGTTCACCGAGCAGACGGCCGGCATCTACGAGAAGGCCGTCCAAGACCAGAACACCGCCCAGTCGCTCACCGACCAGGCCGACATCGCACAGGACGTGCTCGAGCAACTGAAGATCGAAGCCGAAGCCGCCGCGCAGGCCGCGCAGGCCGCCGCCGATGCCGCCGCGGCCGCCGTCGCCGAGCAGGAAGAGAACGAGGCGACCCTCAACGCGCAGCTCACCGTGCTCACCGAGCGCCGCATGGCGACCGAGGCCGACTACAACACCGGTGTCGCCGTGCGCGCCGCCGAAGCGGCGCGGGTCGCTGC
>NZ_JBKKAD010000139.1:0-3177 GCF_046714715.1 Conyzicola sp.
CACCAGCGGACAAGAGAGAGCCGACGCCCTTGCCCCCTGGCTCAACTACTACAACACTGAACGCATCCACACCGGCATCGGAACCGCCCCCATCAACCGGGTGTCACCAATGTGATGGCCGAGTACACCTAGGCGCCGGAATGGGCAAGAGGCGCGCCCCGGGAAGCGAGCCGCGCGGGAGCGGAGCGCTGAACCCAGAGCACGGTCATCACGGCCAGCGAGACGACGGCGAGGCACATGATCTGGCTCGCGAGCAGCAGCGCGTGCGTCGTGGCCAGCGAGGTGTCGAGCGCGAGGGTCGCGGCGAAGGCGATCGACGCGACGATCAGCACGCCGCCGACGACGGCGCCGAGTGCGAGCAGCGTGCGCGTGCCGGAGTCGCTGCGCACGGGCGGCGCGCCGCGGTCGGGCAGCACGAGGTGGGCCAGCGCCATCACCCCGGTGACGAGCAGCAGGCCGGCGACGACGTCGCTCGAGCGGTGCCAGCCGAAGGCGAGCAGCTGCACGACCACCACGCCGAGCACGACGGACGCGGCGAGCGCCGCTATCGTGCGGGGCTTCGACGGCAGCACGATCAGCAGCGCGAACAGCACCGACGCGTAGGCGACGGTGTGCCCGCTCGGCAGGGTATTGGCGGAGACGTCGCCGACGAAGTCGGGGCGGGCGAGCAGACCGTTCTTGAGCAGCTGCGACAGCACAGTGCTCACGAGCACCACGCCTACGGCGCGTGCCGTGGCGCGGAAGCGGCGCAGCGCCACCCCCAGCAGTACCAGCACCCCGAGCGCGATGCCGATATTGGCGGCACTGACGAGGGACAGCAGGCCGCCGGGGCTGGCGAGGAAGGTCGACGCGTCGAGCGCGCGATTCTCGAGCACCTGGCCGGGGCGGGTGAGCACTCCCGCCACGTAGACCGCGGTGAAGCCGACGGCGCTCAGCACGAGCACGACGGCGGAGGCCGCCCTGGTCGGCTGGGGTCGCGGTACGAGATCAGGCATCGGGTAAGGCTACAAACTCCCGCTGGGATCTGGCTGCCGACGCGGCGCAACCCCCCGAGAGTTTTCTTCCGGTTCTTCCGCACACGCGGGAGGATCGGCGTATGCCCACGATCGCACCCATGCTGGCCAAGGCCGTCGCCACCGTTCCCGCCCACGACAGTGTGGAGGGCGGGCTCGCCTTCGAGCCGAAATGGGACGGCTTCCGGGCCATCGTGCACTTCGACGGATCATCCGTCGAAATCGAGAGCCGCGGCTCGAAGCCGCTCACCCGCTATTTCCCCGAGCTGGTAGACGCCTTCGTGCGCCTCCTCCCCTCCCCGTGTGTGCTCGACGGCGAGATCGCGGTGCGCAGCGGACCGGCCGGCAACGAGCGGCTCGACTGGGAGGCCCTGTCGGCGCGCATCCATCCGGCCGAGTCGCGGGTGCGCAAGCTCGCCGTGGAGACGCCGGCGATGTTCGTCGCTTTCGACCTGCTCGGCCTCGGCGACCCGGGGCTCGCGGAGTCGAGCCTCGTCGACAAGCCCTTCGACGAGCGCCGCGCGGCGCTCGAGACGCTGGTCGCCCCACTCGGCGACCCCCTGCACCTCACCCGCATCACGTTGGATACCGCCGTGGCCCGAGGCTGGCTCACCGAGTTCGAGGGCGCGGGTCTCGACGGCGTCGTCGCGAAGCCGCTCGCCGCCCCCTACGCGCCGGGCAAGCGCGTCATGCTCAAGGTGAAGCACCACCGCACCGCCGATGTGGTCGTGCTCGGCTACCGGGTGCACAAGAGCGGTAACGGCGTCGGCTCGCTGCTGCTCGGCCTGTACGACGACGAGGGCGAGCTGCGCAACGTGGGCGGGGTCTCCGCGTTCAGCGACGTGCGGCGGCTGGAACTCGTCGACGAACTCGCACCACTCGTGCGGCGCGACGACTCCGGCGCCCCGGTGACGGGCGAGACGGAGCGCAGCCGTTTCTCGTCGGGCAAGGACGTCTCGTTCGTGCGGCTCGAGCCGACGCGGGTGGTGGAAGTGCGCTACGACCAGATGGAGGGAGAACGCTTCCGGCACACCGTGCAGTTCGACCGCTGGCGCCCCGACCGCGACGCACGGTCGTGCACGTTCGAGCAGCTCGAGATCCCGGTGGCGTACGACCTGAGCAAGGTGCTGGTCTAGTCGTCGGTCCCTGAGCTCGTCGAAGGGGCTTTAGCCCTGCTCGGCTGCACGCGCGGCGGCTCGCCGGGCATCTTCGGGTAGTCGGGCGGGAAGGGCAGCTCGCCGAGCCCGTTCTCCAAGTCGCGCTCCCACCAGCCGTGCAGCACGTCGATCGTGCCCGGCCTGTCGCCGAACCGCGCCCACGGGTCGCCGGTGGTGGCGAGCCGCTCGGGGATCGTCAGCACCGTGAACGCCGCGGGGTCGGCGTTCTCCAGTTCGCTCCACTCGAGCGGGCACGACACCGTCGCGGTTGGCAGGGCGCGCGGGCTGTAAGCCCCGGCCATGGTGCGGTCGCGGTTGGCCTGGTTGTAGTCGACGAAGATGCGCTCGCCGCGTTCCTCCTTCCACCAGTTGGTCGTCACCTCCCGTGGCATCCGTCTCTCCAACTCCCGTGCCGCACCGATCACCGCGTGACGCACGTCGAGAAATTCGCGGGTCGGTTCGATGGGTGCGAAGACGTGCAGACCGCGATTGCCGGATGTCTTGACGAACGCCTCGAGGCCGGCCTCCTCGAGCACCTTCCGCAGTTCGAGAGCCGCGGGGATCGCGTCGTGGAAGTCGGTGCCGGGCTGCGGGTCGAGGTCGATGCGCAGCTGGTCGGGGTTGTCGGTGTCTTCGGCGCGGCTCGGCCACGGGTGGAACACGACGGTGTTCATCTGGGCCGCCCACACCGCGGCCGCCGGTTCGTCGAGCACGAGCTGGGGGTGCGTTCGCGCGCTCGGGTAGACCACGCTCACCGACCGCACGTAGTCGGGAGCCCCCTTCGGCGGGTTCTTCGAGAAGAACTGCTCGCCGTCGATGCCGGCGGGGAAGCGCTGCAGTGAGACCGGTCGATCACCGTTCGCCGTGATGAACGCCGCACCGACGCGCTCCTCGCTGAGGTATTTCGCCAGGTCGAGTTTGGTGATGCCGAGGTCGGGCCAGAGCACCCGGTTCGGACTGGAAATGCGCACCTCGCGGTCGCCGACCGTGAGCATTGTCGCTTCGCT
>NZ_JBKKAD010000140.1:0-2930 GCF_046714715.1 Conyzicola sp.
TCTCCGTTGCTGGGGGTGTCGAGACCCGCCATGATCTTGAGGATGGTGGACTTACCGGCACCGTTGGGGCCGACGATGCCGATCTTGGCACCGGGGAAGAACGACATGGTCACGTCATCGAGGATCAGCTTGTCGCCGACCGCTTTGCGGGCGCGCACCATCGTGTAAATAAATTCGGCCATGCCACCAGTCTACGTAACGCCGGGGTGGGCACGGCCGCGTGCGCCGGTCAGAAATCGATCGTGCGCGTCTTTCCGACCAGGCACTTGCCCGTGCCCAGCAGCGGCGCCGCGATCGCGTTGTAGCCGGCCGCGCCGGTCTGGCCGATCAGGCAGGTTCCGTTGGCGCGCACGGAGAACTGGATCGTCTCGGCCGCCTCGGAGCCGACGGTGGTGTCGGGTGTGACCTCCATGTCGGCCTTCGCGAAGCCCGCCGCGACGAGGTTCTCGATGAGCTGCTGGCCGTTCGGCGTGGGCGTCGTCTCGAGCAGGTTGCGGTTGACGAAGTCGAAGTAGGGCAGGTTCGCCTCGGCGTCGCCGGCCGGAAGCAGCACGGGGTCGGGCGCCTCCGTCGGACGAGGACTCGCCGACGCGCTCGAGGTCGGTTTCTTCGACGGCTCGGCGGCCGGCGCCGACGTGCACGCCGCGAGCGCCAGAACGAGCAGTACGCCCGCGACCGGCGCGCCCGCACGGAGTCCCCGGGACCGGCCGAGCTCACGAGACCGACGGAGCCTCAGACCGGACATCGCGAAACCCCTCCGACGGTCAGCGGGCGCGATCCGTACTCAGGGATTCTACGACGGCGGAATGAGCGCTAGGCAGCAGCCCCCGCCCTCCCGCGGCAGCAGCCCCACCCTCGCCGTGGCGGTGGGGACCGCCCGACCCGCCCGCTAGAACGGCGCGTCTGCGGCGGCCTCGCTGAAGGCGGGCTGCCGCGTCTCTCCTCCCCCGCCGGTGTCGGCGTTCGCCCGCTCGCCCTCGCCGGGAAGCGCGTCGCCCTCGCTCGGAAACTCGTCGCTCTCGCGCGCCGGCGGGTCGGCCGGTGCGTGCGCCGCCGAGTGCGCCTTGGTGAAGGTCGTCGTGCCCCAGGCGAGGTCGTGGCCGACGGAGTCCGCCTCGATGTCGACGTTTATGCCCTTCTTGTCGCCGCTCTCCCAGTCGCGGATGCGCAGCCGACCCGTGACGACCACCTTGTCGCCCTTCACGACCGAGGTGCCGACGTTGACGGCGAGCTGGCGGAACGTGGTGATCGTGTACCAGTTCGTCTCGCCGTCGACCCAGCGATCGCGCGCGCGGTCGAACCGGCGCTGGGTGGAGGCGAGGCGGAACGAGGTGATCTTCAGATTGTCTCCCGTCGAGATGACGTTCGGCGGGGTGGCCACGACGCCGCTGACGGCGATGGTGTCGGTCATTGGTACCTCCTGTGTGCGGTGGATTGCGGATGAGTGCGGGCCCCGCGGGAGAACTCGTGCCGGGATGGCTCCCGCGGGGTCCGCTTTCAGAGTGACGGCGCGGGCACACAAAAAGGGCCGGCCCCCTCCACTGGTGGAGAAGACCGGCCGAGCCGTGCGTGGTGGGGAGAGGCTAGTGCTCCCTGAACTCCGGCCAGTCGGTGCCGGGAACGAGACTCGCGTGCAGCGCGCTCTTGGCCACGTCGAGACTCGGATAGACCGCCCGCTGCCCGTCGTCTCCGACGAGGTTGAACGTGTAGCCCTCGGGGAGGCGGCGCACCCACCCGAGGGTCCCCGCTGGTCCGTTGGCCACCCACGTGCGCGTGGTGGTGCTGGTGTCGCTCATCGTTGAGCTCCTTTTCTGCACCGCTTTGTCAGCGCGCGGTGCCCCACGATTTTAAGCCATGGCATCCGACCTATCAAGGATGCGGACCGTTCGCGCGCGCGCGAGCGAGGCGGCCCGGCTGACCATAGGCTGAAGGCATGCCCTACAACGCCAATGAAGCACGTTATGACTCCGTCGAATACAAGAGAGTGGGCCGCAGCGGCCTGAAGATCCCCGCCGTCTCGCTCGGCCTGTGGAACAACTTCGGCAACGACAAGCCCCTCGAGAACCAACGCGCGATTCTGCGCCGCGCGTTCGACCTCGGGGTGACGCACTTCGACCTCGCCAACAACTACGGCCCGCCCGCCGGCTCGGCCGAGTCGAACTTCGGGCGCATCCTCGCCGAAGACTTCCTGCCCTACCGCGACGAACTGATCATCTCGTCGAAGGCAGGCTACGAGATGTGGGACGGCCCCTATGGCGAGTGGGGATCGCGCAAGAACCTGCTGTCATCGCTCGACCAGAGCCTGAACCGCCTCGGTCTCGACTATGTCGACATCTTCTACTCGCACCGTCCCGACCCCGAGACGCCGATCGAAGAGACGATGGGAGCGCTCGCGACCGCCGTCACCTCGGGCCGCGCTCTCTACGTGGGCGTCTCGAACTACAGCCCCGAGCAGACCCTCGCCGCCGAGAAGGCCCTCGCCGCGCACGGCATCCCGCTGACGATCCACCAGCCGCGCTACAGCATGTTCGACCGCCACATCGAAGACGGCCTGTTCCCCGTACTCGACCAGATCGGCGCGGGCAGCATCGTCTTCTCGCCGCTCGCCCAGGGCCTGCTCACCGAGCGCTACATCCAGGGCACCGTTCCGGAGGGGTCCCGCGCTAGCGAGGGCCGCTGGCTACAGCCCGGAGCGATCGGAGACACCTACCTCGAGCGCGTGCGCGGGCTCAAGGAGATCGCCGACGGCCGCGGCCAGACGCTGGCCCAGCTCGCGCTCACCTGGGTGCTGCGCCACCCGCAGGTGACCTCGGCCCTGATCGGCGCCTCGAGCGTCGCCCAGCTCGAGGACAGCCTCAAGGCGCGCGACGCCGTCGCCCTCACGGCCGACGAGATCGCCGCGATCGAGCCGTTCGCCGTGCACGGCACCG
>NZ_JBKKAD010000141.1:0-7829 GCF_046714715.1 Conyzicola sp.
ACCACTGGCGCACCCTCCTCACGGCGCGCGCGATCGAGAACACGATCTACATCGCCGCGGCCGACCAGGCCCCGCCCACGGGCGTGGGAAACAGCATGATCCTCGACCCCATGGGAGTCGAGATCGCGACGGTCGGAGAGACTACGGATGTCGCGGTCGCCTGGCTCTCGCTCGACCGGGTAGCCCAGGCCAGGAAGGTGAATCCGGCTATTAGTCTTCGCCGGTTCGGCGTTGCCGCGATCGACCCTTCTCTCCCGTAGAGTTGAGCTAGTTATTTGGGGAGGAACTGTAATGGCCGAGGCCTATCGAGTTGTAGTCGTCGAGGACGACGCTGACGTCGCTTTCTACACCAAGACGGTGTTGGAGAAGCGCGGCGGTTGTGTCGTCGAGACCGTGTCCGACCCCTCCCTGGCCCGCGCCGTTATCGACGCCTTCCTGCCCGACGTGGTCGTGACCGACATTGAGATGCCCGGCATCAACGGTCTCGAGCTGATGGAGCAGGTTCGCACCGACCACCCCGGCATCCCGATCGTCGTGATGACGGCCCACATCTCGGTCGACTACGCGGTCGGCGCGCTCAACGCGCAGGCCGACGAGTTCCTCATCAAGCCGATCAGCGCCTCCGACCTCGTCACCGCGGTCATGCGACTGGCTGCCGACGGTCGCGCCGCCCGCTCCGGCCAGAGCGACAGCCCGCGCGAGAGCGTCCTCGCCATCGGAACGCACCCCGACGACGTCGAATTCGGCATCGGCGGCATTCTCGCCGCGCACCGTGCAGCGGGTGACACCGTCACCATCCTCACGCTCTCGCGCGGAACGTCCTCGGGCCAGCACACCGACCTCGAGCACGAATCCCTAGCTGCCGCGGAGATCCTCGGAGCCCGTCTCTTCCTCGAAGACCTCCCGGTCGGCACGATCGACACCGGCTCCGCCGCCGTCGAGACGATCGCCCGCGTCGTCGCCGAGGTCTCGCCGACCATCGTCTACACGCACAGCGTGAACGACGACGACGCCGCGCACCGTGCCACGCACGAGGCAGCGCTCGCCGCGGCATCCGATGTCCCGACGTTCTTCGCCTTCCAGAGCCAGTCGTCCACCGTCGACTTCCGCCCGTCGAAGTTCGTCTCGATCGACGGCTACACCGACACCAAGCTGGCCCTCGTCGAGTGCTTCAGCGGGGAAGCCGGCATCCGGTCGTACCTCGAGCCCGAGTTCGTTCTCGCGTCGGCCCGCTACTGGGGTCGATTCGGCGGAGGCACGAGCGTCGAACCGCTCGAGACGGTTCGCGAAGCTGCTCCCGCAACCGGCTCGGCACAGCCGGTCGCCGCAAGCTCAATCAGCGAAGCGTGACCACGCCCGCCGTGCCAGCGGCTTCCGGACTCGACACACGGGTTCGGGTGCTGATCGTCGAAGACAGCGACGATCAGCGGCTGCTGTTGCGCCGCTACTTCGAACGTGCGGGCTGCGACGTTCGCGTCGCCCCGAGCGCCGAAGAAGCGATCACCGCCTACGGCATCGTCACCCCCGACCTCGCGGTCATCGATCTCGTGCTTCCCGGAATGGACGGCTGGGAGCTGGCGGTGCGCCTCGGGGCGGACAATCCGG
Source organism: Conyzicola sp. (assembly GCF_046714715.1). Taxonomy (GTDB): domain Bacteria; phylum Actinomycetota; class Actinomycetes; order Actinomycetales; family Microbacteriaceae; genus Conyzicola. The sequence continues at coordinate 1,606 of NZ_JBKKAD010000141.1, forward strand.
AGTGTGTCATCGCGATCACCTCGGTGCTCAACACCGAGGACTATCCGACCGGCCACCACTCGCTGCCGAAACCCGTCACCGGCGCGAATGTGCGCCAGATCCTCACCGACTTCGTTCCGAAATGGAATGCCGCGTGAAGTTGTACCACTGGGTGCTCGACACCATCAGGGTAGACACGGCCTCGACCTTCCTCAAGCAGGGCCCGCTCGCGATCGCGTTCTTCGGCGCCGTACTCATCGTCGTGATCTCGCCGAACATGGACTTCACCGTGTGGCCGGCGGCACTGCTCGGCATCTGGGGTGTGCTCATCGCCACCGCCTTGGCCGCGCTGTTGAGCTACCAGCCGTCGCTGGTTCGACTCGCGATCCTCGTGCCGGTGCTCGACCTGCTCGCACTCAGCGCCTTCCGCGCGGGCACGGGCGGCAACCTGTCGCCGTTCAGCTCGCTCATCATCCTCCCGGTCATCTGGATCGCCGCGCAGCCCGGGCGCCGCTACATCATCATCGCGGGCGTCGGCACGTTCGTCGCCCTCACCGACATCCTCGGGTTCAGCACCGCCGCGACATCCGGAGACCTTCTGCGGTCGGCCTTCGCGCCCGTCGTCTTCGCGATGGGTGCCGCGATCATCAACGAGATTTCCCGCCAGGGCCGTGTGCAGGTCGAGTCCGTGCGCCGGCTCGCCGAGGAGCGCGAGGTCATGCTGCGCGGCGCGGAGGACTACACCAAGCGCCTACGTGAGAACGAGGCGCAGCTGCGCGCGGCCGACAAGCTCACCCGCAGCGTCTTGGACGCGGTGACCGAACAGTCGGTCGTCGGCACCGACGTGACGGGAAGCATCGACGTCTGGAATCCGGGTGCGGAGCGCATGCTGGGCCTGACGGCAGCCGAGGCCCAGCGCAAGAAATTCATCTACGACTTCCACGTGGCCGACGAGCTCGACGAGCGCTCGCGCGAGCTCAACTACCCGCCGGGCGAGACGGTGCTCACCCCGGGATTCTCGGCGCTCGTCGAGTCCGCGCGGTTGGGCACGCCCGAAGTTCGCCAGTGGACCTACCTGCGCGCCGACGGGCTGCAGCTCGCGGTCGAGGTGGCGGTAACGCGGCGAGTGAACGACTTCGGCGACACCGCCGGCTACCTGTTCGTCGCGACCGACGTCACCCAAGCGCTCGAGGTGTCGCGGCTCAAAGACGAGTTCGTGGGTCTCATCTCCCACGAACTGCGCACCCCGCTCAGCTCGATCCTCGGCTACCTCGAACTCATGCGCGACGACGCCGACGATCCGCTCTCCGACGAGCAGATGATGTACCTGGGCATCGCCGAGCGCAACGCGCACCGACTGCTGCGGCTGATGGGCGACCTGCTGTTCACCGCCCAGGTGGGCGCGAACTCGTTCAACATCGAGCGGTCGGAGGTCGATATCGCACCGGTGGTGCGCGCCTCCATCGAGTCGGCGAGCCCCGTCGCCGTCGCGCAGGGAGTGACGATCGTCGAGGATGTCGACGACGAATTCGCGCTCGTGAGCGGCGACCCCACGCGCATCGGACAGGCGATCGACAACCTGCTGTCGAACGCGATCAAGTTCACACCACGCGGCGGAAACGTGACCATCGCGGTGTCGAGCGACGGCGACGAGATCGTCGTGCGCCTGACCGACACCGGCATGGGAATTCCCGCCAACGAGCTCGACCAGCTGTTCTCGCGATTCTTCCGGGCGTCCACTGCCACGCGCGCCGCGGTTCCCGGTGTCGGGCTCGGACTCACGATCACCAAGGCGATCATCGACGCGCACGGGGGATCCCTCGACGTGGAGAGCGAGGTCGGTGTCGGAACCACCTTCATCGTTCGCCTGCCGCGGATTACCGCGGCGGTCGAGTCGGCCTGAGCCGGCCGCCTGATCCGCGCTAGCGCGCCAGGGCACTCAGCCGGGCCACGGCCTCGTCGAGCACGGTCTCGCGCTTGCAATAGGCGAACCGTACGAGCGAAGAGTATTCGGCGCGACTCTCCGGCCGAACGAACGCGCTGATCGGCACACCGACGACTCCGGCGAGCCCGGGCAGGGCGCGGCAGAACTCCTCCGCGTCGTGGTAACCGAGAGGCGCAGCATCCGCCACTACGAAATATCCGGCCTGCGGCCTCGTCACGGCGAAACCGGCGTTGGCGAGGCCCGCCGACAGTAGGTCACGCTTGCGGCCGAGGATGGCGGCGATGCCGGTGAAGAAGGAGTCGGGCAGGGCGAGACCCACCGCGATCGCCGGCTGGAAGGGCGCGCCGTTGACGAAGGTCAGAAACTGCTTCACGGCGAGGATCGATGAGACGATCTCGGGCGGCGCGGTGATCCAGCCGATCTTCCACCCGGTCGTGTTGAAGGTCTTGCCGGCGCTCGAGATCGTGATGGTGCGCTCGCGTGCGCCGGGCAGCGTGACGATCGGGATGTGCGGCGCGTCGAACACGAGGTGCTCGTACACCTCGTCGGTCACGATGAGTGCGTCGTGTTTCGTCGCGAGTTCGACAATGAGCTGCAGCGTCTCTCTCGAGAGCATCGAGCCGGTGGGATTGTGCGGGTTGTTGATCAGGATGAGCCGCGTGCGGTCGGTGATGGCGGCGCGCAGCTCGTCGGGGTCGGGCTGGAACTCCGGCGCGTGCATCGGCACCGTGACGTGGGTGGCTCCGGCGAGACCGATGACCGCGCCGTAGGCGTCGTAGAAGGGCTCGAGGGTGACGACCTCGTCGCCCGTCTCGGTGAGCGCGAGGATCGTGGCGGCGAGCGCCTCGGTGGCTCCGGCGGTGACCAGGACTTCGCGGTCGGGGTCGACGCTGAGGCCGTAGAAGCGTTGCTGGTGGGCCGAGATCGCGTTGCGCAGAACGGGCATGCCGGTGCCGGGCGGGTACTGGTTGAAGCCGTCGGTGATCGCCTGGCGCGCGGCCTCGAGCACTTCGGCCGGACCGTCTTCGTCGGGGAATCCCTGACCGAGGTTGATGGAACCCGAACTGGTCGCGAGCGCGCTCATCTCGGCGAAGATCGTGGGTCGCAGCCCGCCGTCATCGCCGAGCAGCATTGCCCCTCGAGCCGCGTGCTGCCAAGAACCGGAGACTGTCATCGTGGTTTAAGCCTAACCGCCCCGTGGCTGTGGATAATTCGCGGCTCGCGTCGTCGATTTGGCCTATCTTGTGCGGATGCGAACCAAGCGACGTTCGGCCCTCGTCACACTCGTGCTGGTCGCCGCCCTTGCCGCGACCGGGTGTGCGCCCGAGGGTCCGGTCGCCGACGATACGCCCACCCCGACCAGCACCCCGCTGTTCGCCTCCGACGAGGAGGCACTGGCCGCGGCGAAGGAGGCGTATGCGGCGTATCTCGCTATGACAGACCAGATATTCGCGGACGGCGGAAAAGATCCCGAGCGTCTTCTCGACGTCGCCACGCAGCAGATATTCGATGCTCAGGTCGAGGGATACAAAACCGCGGCTGATAACGGCTGGACTGGTACGGGTCAGACCAAACTTGATTCCGTTTCGCTCCAGGAATATGACGCAAATCGGGTGACGGCGGCTGTTCGAATTTATGGTTGTGTCGACTTGTCTGAGGTCGATGTCGTAGACGCGACCGGCGCGACAGTTGTTTCCCCTTCCCGCCCCGACCGCTCTCCCACCGAGATTTCGTTTGATGTGGACGGGAAGACCAATGCGCGACTGATCGTTTCGGGGGAGAGACCGTGGTCCGGCGACAATTTCTGCGATTGACGGCGTGGGCGATCGCGCTCGCACTTGTGGTGGGACATCCCACACACGCTATTGCGGCCGATCCGATGATTCCCTGCCCGGATAGCGTGAGGAGAACCACGGGGTGCCCGGGTGTACAGGCCTTTATTGACGGAGACACGGCGAACATTCGGACCGACGAGAACAGCAACTCCGGTGGCGGCAGCGGCTCCAACCGCGACAGCACCGGCACGCCGCGGCCCTTCAACAAGAACCAGCTGAACAACGAGCAGCGCCGTGCCTACGAGACGCAACTCGAGAGCGAGGCGGCAGCCCAAGGTGGCTTCTACCGCGCGGAGTTCTGGACCACCTACACGGGAACCCCGCCCACCAATGTCACACTCTCCGATATCGCGAGCTTCCGCCCGATGACGGGCGGCAACTATATGGAGCCCAACGGCTGGATCGTGGTCGGCCTCGACACGAACTTCTACTCCGACGCGTCCGCGCAGATCGTGAACGGCACGCTCCTCGGTCTGCCCGCCTCGGTGCGGTTCAGCTCGCGCTCGTTCACCTGGACCTACGGCGACGGGTCGAGCCGGTCGAGCGCGACGCCCGGCTCGAGCTGGGCCGCGCAGAACGTCGCCGAGTTCTCGCCGACCGCGACGAGCCACGTCTTCGACGAACCCGGCGTCTACACGATCGATCTGACCGTCGAATACTCCGCCGAATACCGCTTCGGTGCCAGCGGATGGGTCGCGATCCCCGGCACGCTGCAGCTGCCGGCGAACAGCATCACGGCCACCGCCGCTGATGCCGCCACCGTGCTGGTGAACCGCGATTGCCGTGACAATCCCGAGGGTCCGGGCTGCTGAAAACCCGGGTCTCGAAAGCCGAGGTTTGCTTTCAGCGCACACATATAAAACGTTCAGGTTAGCGCGGGATGCTTACTGCGCTGGAAGGAGCACCTGATGACTGACACCCCCGAGATTCCCGCAACACCCGTAAACTCCACACCCCCCACCCCGGTAAATCCCGCACCTCCGGCACCCCCTGCGCCACCGGCGCCGCGAGCCCTCTCTGAGGCCCCCCAGGCTTCCGCAGCCCCGGCCGTCGCGCAGCCCCTCCCACACTTCGAGAGCTCGGCGACTCCACCGGCTCCGCCCGCCAACGGCACCCCCGCCAAAGACGGTTCCTCGTTCCGCCGCAACCGTCCCGTGCTGCTCGTCGCGGCCCTCGCCGTCGGCGCTCTCGTCGGCGGTGCAGCCGGCGGCGGCATCGTACTCGCGCTCACCGACGGCAACGGCGGATCCTCGGTCGGCGCGGTCACCTCGCCCGCGAACATCACCGTCAACAACCCCGACAACGCGACCACTGTCACGGCGGTCGCCGCCACAGCGACGCCGTCAGTGGTGACGATCTCCGCAAGATCTAGCGACGCCGGCGGAACGGGCTCGGGCGTCGTCCTCAGCGACGACGGCTACGTGCTCACCAACACGCACGTCGTCACGCTCGACGGGGCCACCGGCGACGCGGCGATCCAGGTGCAGACCAACGACGGCCGGCTGTTCTCGGCCTCCATCGTGGGCACCGACCCGATCTCCGACCTCGCGGTCATCAAGATGGAGGGCGTGACCGACCTGCAGCCTGCGTCGTTCGCCGACTCGAGCAAGCTCAACGTGGGCGACACCGCCATCGCGATCGGCGCTCCTCTCGGCCTTTCGGGCACGGTAACCGACGGCATCGTTAGCGCGATCAACCGCAGCATCACGATCGCGTCCTCGGCGGCACCGACTGACCCCGAGGCGACCGCACCCGACCCGTCCACGCCCGACGACAACCTCTTCGAGTTCGGATTCCCCGGACAGCAGGACGAGAGCCAGCCCGCCCCCACCGCCAGCTCCTCGACGATCTCTCTGGCCGTCATCCAGACGGATGCCGCGATCAACCCCGGCAACTCGGGCGGCGCCCTTCTCAACGCCGACGGCGAGGTGATCGGCATCAACGTCGCCATCGCCAGCGCCGGTGGCACGAGCGCCGCCTCACAGTCGGGCAGCATCGGTGTGGGCTTCGCGATTCCGGCGAACCTCGCCGAGCGCGTCGCCAAGGAGATCATCGCCAACGGTTCGGCCACTCACGGCCTGCTCGGCGCATCGATCAGTGACGTCACGGAAGACAGCGCGCAGACCGACAGCGCCACCGTCGGTGCGAGCATCCAAGAGACGACACCCGGAGGCGCCGCGGCTGCAGCCGGTCTCGTTTCGGGCGACGTGATCACGGGCATCAACGGGCTCCCGGTCACGGGCAAGACCGACCTGACCGCCCAGGTGCGCGCCCTCGCCGGCGGTGCCGAAGCCACGATCACCTACGTGCGCAATGGCGAGGCGTCGACCGTCGATGTGAAGCTCGGCACGCTCTCCTGACAGGTACCCAGCCAGCAGGCGGAGGGGCACCCGACTTAGGTACCGTGCCCCACCCCCCCTTAAAGGGGGCCCGCCCAGCGGCTGATAGGCTCAACCCACCCCCCC
>NZ_JBKKAD010000142.1:0-7643 GCF_046714715.1 Conyzicola sp.
GATGTACGGCGGATCGCCCGCGGCCTTCTGGGCGACGGTCGTGCCGCTCGCGGCGTGGCTGGTGATCTCGCTCACGGCGTCGGCGCTCGGCGCCCTTAAGCAGGGACGGTTCCGCACCCTGCGCGAGCTGCGCCCGAGCCCGATCGGCGCCTAGCCCGCCCGGCGCCTAGCCCGAGCAGAGGGGCAAACTTTCGACCTTTACGGGGCGGTCGAAGGTCGATTCGTTGCCCCGCTGCTCGCAGCGACGGTGGGCCTAGAACGCGACGTGCTGGGTGACCCAGGCGTGCATCGCCACGGCGGCCGCGGCGGAGGCGTTGAGGCTGCGAGTCGAGCCGAACTGGCTGATCTCCACCTGCACGTCGCTTGCGGCGAGCGCCTCGGGCGTGAGCCCGGGGCCCTCCTGACCGAACAACAGCACGCAGCGCTCGGGAAAGTCGAAGGTCTCGATCAGCACCGCGCCCTCCATGTTGTCGATGGCGACGATGGGAAGGTCGGCCTCGCGGGCCCAGGTGACGAAGGCCGCGACATCCGGATGATTCATAACGTGCTGATATCTGTCGGTGACCATGGCGCCCCGCTTGTTCCAACGTCGGCGGCCGATGATGTGCACGGTATCGGCGGCGAAAGCGTTGGCGCTGCGCACGATCGACCCGATGTTCATGTCGTGCTGCCAGTTCTCGATGGCGACGTGGAAGCCGTGCCGGTGCTCGTCGAGGTCGGCGACGATGGCGGCCATGCTCCAGTAGCGGTAGCGGTCGATCACGTTGCGGGAGTCGCCCGTGGCGAGCAGCTCCGGGTCCCAGTGGTCGCCCTCGGGCAGTTCGCCGCGCCACGGCCCCACCCCGTTGGTCGTCAGCTCGACGGAGGGGTTGTCGTTGTTATCGGCCACCAGTTGAGAGTAGCCGCACGCCGCGCTCGCCCCGTTTGTCACGACAGTCCAACCATGGGATTTCGGCCGCGTTCGGCATACAATCGTCGGACGCGACTGAGAACCTTTCATGTCACTATGAAGTGTCACGTCGCTCGGGGAATTAGGGGGACGGGGATGCTGGCGACTGCCACTCGACGGCGCACGGCCGCCCTGGGGTACGACGGGCCCAGCGCTCGTGACGGGCGCATCGACATTCTGCGCGGCATCGCAATCGTCTTCCTCACGGCGGAGATGGTCGTTCAACTCACGCGGCCGACCGCCGTTCTGTTCGAGTCCACCGGCACCCTCTCGGCGATTGCCTTCCTCATCGCCACCGAGGGTGCCGTCATGGGAATGCTCTATCGGCCACGGTTCGCGGGGGGTGCTGTCGGCGAGTCGGTCCTGCGAATTTGGAAAAGCGGTCGGGCGCTCTACCTCGCCGTCGTCGCCGCGACGGCAGCCCTGCTCGCTTTGAACCTGGTGCCCTGGATTTCCACGGCGCCCCTCACGGCGCTCTCCTCACACGGGGTTCGCGGGTCGTTATTGGCTCCGCCGCCCACCGACGCCGCCGATGTGGCGATCGGCTACCCCCTCGACCCGAACATCGTGCTCGACATCCTGCTCCTCCGGCTCGGACCGTGGCCGCTTGATGTGATCGGCGTGCTCGTCGCGCTCTTCGTGGTTGCACCCGCGGCGCTGTGGGCGCTCGGCCGCGGCAAATGGTTCCTCGTGCTGGCAGTCAGCACCGCGCTCTATCTGACCGAGCTTGTCACTCAGTTGCGCGTTCTGCCGACACGGGCCGAAGCCAGCCTGCCGATACTCGGCTGGCAGTTCATCTTCGTGCTCGGCCTCGTCGGAGGGTATTACCGGCGCGAAGTCGTCGCCTGGTTCCGCGGCCGGGTGGGGCGCGTGGTATTCGCCGTGCTCGCCACCGTCGCGGCGTCCATCATCGCGTTGCCGTGGTTCACGGGGAACGTGACGACGTCGTACCCCGACCTGCTTGCCCGATTCGCGGGCGCGGACACAGGCTGGCTGTTCGAACCCTCCGCCCCGGGCCCGCTGCGCTCCGTCGTGGCCGTCGTGTTCATCATCGTGACCTACGGGCTGCTCACCGTCGTGTGGCGGCCCCTCCACGCGGTTTTCGGCTGGCTGCTGTCGGCGCTCGGCCGCAGCACCATAGCCTCGATCATGCTGCTCGTCGCCGCAGGGGTTCTGGTCGTGAGCGTGCCGGGTATTCGCGACTCCCCGCTTCCCGCCGTCGCGATCATCGCGGCGATCGTGCTCGCCATGCGCGGAACGCTCGCCCTGCTCGCGCTGAGGAGGTCGGCCCGATGACGCGGATGTTGCTGCTCCGCCTTCTGATTCTGGCGACCGCCGCGCTCGGCGCCAACTACATCGTCTGGCGCTGGCTCGTGTCGCTCAACTGGGACGCGTGGTGGATCGCCGTGCCCCTCGTGTTGGCCGAGACATACAGCTTCATCGACGTGTGCCTGTTCGGGCTCACCGTCTGGCGCGCGAAGCCGCGGCCAGGACCCCCGGAGGCGCCGGACGGCCGCACGGTCGACGTTTTCATCGCCACCTACAACGAGCCGGTCGAACTCGTACTGACCACGGGGCGAGCGGCACGCGACATCCATTACCCGCACAAGACCTGGATTCTCGACGACGGCGCCCGCGACGACCTGAAGCTCGCGGCGCAGGCCGAGGGCATCGGCTACATCTCGCGCGGCTCGGAGTGGGCCGGATTCCAACGCCATGCCAAGGCCGGCAATATCAACAACGCGCTCGTAGACACCGAGGGAGAGTTCATCCTCATCCTCGACGCCGACATGATCCCGCGGCCGGAGATTCTCGACCGCACTCTGGGCTACTTCACCGACGACGCCGTGTCGCTCGTCCAGACCCCGCAGGTCTTCTCCAACGTGTCCGACCGGGATCCGCTCGGCAGCCAGGCGCCCCTGTTCTACGGCCCCATCCAGCAGGGCAAGGATGGCTGGAACGCCGCCTTCTTCTGCGGATCGAACGCGATCCTGCGCCGCGACGCTCTTATGCAGCTGGGTATCGTCGGCTACGTGCGCGAGATCGACCGCTCCGTCTCGACCGCCCTTCGCAACGCCTCTCAGGTACTGCGCGCGTCGCGCCACCACCCGGCAAACGCCGAGCCGGCCGTGCGCGTCGCCCTCGACACCGTGACCCAGGCCATCGCAGAGGCTCGGTCGAGTCTCGCGGCAGGCGCTCCGATCGGCGAGCTGACCTACGACCTCCACCGCAAGGTCGACTCGGCCACGTCATCGATCGTGGCTGTCGACCTCGCCTCGCTCGAAGCCGATCTAGCCGAGATCGCTGCCCTTGAGGCGCGCGACGGGAAAGCCACTGACGAAGCCTTCCAGTTAGACGGCGGTGCGCTTCTCACCCAGCTCTCCGCCCGCGACCTGAGCCCGCTCAATGCGCTCGAAGAGGTGCAGACGGCGTTGCGCCGCATCGGCATCGACCGCGGCGATGAGGCTCAGCCGGTGATGCCCCTCGCCACCATCTCGGTCACCGAAGACATGGCGACCTCGATGCGCCTGCACGCCCTCGGCTGGAAGACCGTGTACCACAACGAGCTGCTCGCCGACGGGCTGGCCCCCGAAGACGTCGGCACAATGCTCACTCAGCGGCTGCGCTGGGGCCAGGGCACGATGCAGGTCTTCCTCAAGGAGAACCCGCTGCTTCAGCGCGGAATGAACGCAGCGCAACGCCTGATGTACTTCTCCACCATGTGGTCATACCTCGGCGGCTTCGCGGCCATCGTGTACTTCGCCGCCCCGATCATCTTCCTGATCGCGGGCATCCTGCCGGTGAACAGCCTCGCCCTTGACTTCTTCGCCCGCTTCATCCCGTTCATGCTGGTCAACCAGATGCTCTTCCTCGTCGCCGCGCGCGGCATTCCAACCTGGCGAGGCCAGCAATACAACCTCGCCCTCTTCCCGGTGTGGATCTCCGCCTGCACGACAGCGTTCACCAATGTGGTGCTGCGCATTCCTCTCGGTTTCGCGGTCACCCCGAAGACCCGACGACTGACGACCGAGCGACAGTGGTCACTTGTACGCCCGCAGCTGATCGTCATGGCGCTGCTCGTAATCGCGATCGTGGTTGGCTTGATCAACGCGCTCGTGAATGACGCAGAGCTCATCGGTACAGCGGTTAACCTAGCGTGGGCGGTCTTCGACCTAGTCGTTCTGAGCGTAATTTTCCCCGCGATCACCCTTAAGGGCTACGTGCCCCACTCGAAAGGCAGCTAATGGAGTTCGAAACCAGGCCCATAGACGAACTCGTGGCCGTCATTCGAGGAGAGGGCCGGCTTAACATGGTCTCCGCGCCGCTGCTCAGAGAAGCGGTCACGGACGCGATTTTTCAGGGCCGACCGCGCGTGGTCGTCGACCTCTCGGGCGTTGACTTCATGGACTCCTCAGGCCTTGGGGCGCTGGTCGGTTGCCTGAAAACGGCCCGACAGGCCGGCGGCGACCTCCGAATCGCTGCCCCCTCGGAACAGGTGACGATGGTGTTGCAGCTCTCGAACCTCGACCGCATCCTCACCTCCTACGTCTCTCCGGAAGACGCATACCGTGACTGAGCCACTGGCGCTGCGCTGCCCGCCCGACGACCTCGACACGGTGCACGACTACATCCAGCGGGTCTGGGCAGCTTCGCCCGAACTCGACGCGATGGACAGGCTGAAGTTCGAGACGGCCCTGATCGAACTCGCCGCCAACGTCATCCAGCACTCAAATGGCGGTAACGGGGTCGTGGGAACCCTTAGCATCGCAGTGGACGCCGATCGCATCCGGGGCAGTCTCGCCGACGTATCCGCGCCGAGCGAGGTCGACCTCGCGGACCGTGACATGCCCGGCGAATTCGCAGAGTCAGGTCGCGGCATCGCGTTCATCCAGCGGTTGGTCGACGCGTTTCACTATGAACGACGTCAAGGCGAGAATCTGTGGATGATCGAGAAAATGCGAGAGAGGGAACGGTCATGACGGTCAGCGAAGACGGCCGCATGGAGACGTTGATCGGGCTCGAGTTGATGCACACCCCGCCCGAGGAGCGTTTCGACCGCATCACCCGGTTGGCGCGCGAGGTGTTCAACGTGCCGATTGCCGAGATCAACCTGATCGGCGAGACCATCCAGTTCACAAAGTCTCCCCAACTGCCGGGCGCCGATCCGATCTCTGCGCGCGACCAGTCGTTCTGCGACGTGACGATCCAGTCGCCGGACAACCTCGTGGTTCGCGACGCGACGCTCGATGCTCGCTTCGCCGAACGCTCGACCGTCACCGGCGAGCGCCATATCCGTTTCTATGCCGGCAGGCCCCTCACCGTGGGCAATGGCGCGCGCGTCGGCACGATCTGCCTCGTCGACACTGAACCGCGATCGTTTGACGCCGAACAGGAACACCTGCTCGACGAGATGGCCATATGGGTGGAGCGCGAGTTGATAGACAACGTCGAACGAGACCAAGCCGGCCTCGTGCAACGCAGCCTGATGCCCGTCGGGCCCGAGACAGCCACCGACGCGGAGGTCGCCGGCGTCAGCATCCCCTACCACCACGTGGGTGGCGACTTCTACTCGTGGTCGCGAAAGGGCTCGATCGTGCACGTCGTTCTGGCCGACGTCATGGGCAAGGGAGTCGGAGCCGCGATCGTAGCCGCGACCCTGCGTGCCACCATCAACGCGCTCGGCGACGGCGCCCCCTCCGACGTGCTGCGCCGAACCAACGAGCTGCTGCTCGACGATTTCACCGCAACCTCCACGTTCGCGACGGTCTTTCTCGCTCGTCTCGACCTGACGACGGGCGACCTCGATTTCGCCGACGCCGGACATGGCCTCTCCGTACTCGTACGCCCAGACGGGTCGCACGAGCGCCTCATCTCCACCGGCCTCCCGCTGGGGATCGCCGCCGACGTCGAATTCCATGCCGGACACGCCCTGCTCGAACACGGCGATACCCTCGTGACGTTCACGGACGGACTTCTCGACATGATGGACGGCACGCTGGCTTCGATCGATCCGATCGTCGATATCGCGCTGGACAGCAGGGGCGCCGTGGAGATCGTGGCTCGAATCACCGAACTGTGCAGCACGCTGCGTGCTACCGACGACGTCACCGTCGTCGCGGTGACCCGGCCGTCGCTCCTCTAGCCCTCGGCGCGGTGTTAATCTCTCATCATGGAGAAACTGGGCTGGCACTCTGACGGCCCGAACCTCCTGGTGCACGGCGACAACCTGCCGGCCCTCGCGCAGTTGCCGGATGAATCGTTCCGCCTGATCTACATAGACCCGCCGTTCAACACCGGCAGGGTGCAGGCGAGGCAGACCATGACCACGGTGCGCTCGGCCGAGGGCACCCGCAAGGGCTTCCAGGGACGCAACTACGAGACCGTGAAAGGCCTGCTCTACAGCTACGACGACTCGTTCGCCGACTACTGGGACTTCCTGGAGCCCCGGCTCGAGGAGGCCTGGCGCCTGCTCGACGACCGCGGCACCCTCTATCTGCACCTCGACTTCCGCGAGGTGCACTACGCGAAGGTGGTGCTCGACGCTCTCTTCGGCCGGGAGCACTTTCTCAATGAGATCATCTGGGCCTACGACTACGGCGCCAGGGCGAAGAACAAGTGGCCGGCCAAGCACGACACGATCCTCGTCTACGTGAAGAACCCGAAGACCTACTTCTTCGACAACGCCGAGGTCGACCGCGAACCGTACATGGCGCCGGGCCTAGTGACACCCGAGAAGGTGGCGCTCGGCAAGCTGCCGACCGACGTCTGGTGGCACACCATCGTGTCGCCCACCGGCAAAGAGAAGACCGGCTACGCCACGCAGAAGCCCGAGGGCATTCTGCGCCGCATCGTCCACGCCTCGAGCGCGCCCGGCGACTGGGTGCTCGACTTCTTCGCAGGTAGCGGCACCACCGGCGCGGTCGCGCAGAAGCTCGGCCGGCGCTTCGTGCTGGTGGAGCAGAATCCGCAGGCGCTGGCAATCATCGAGAAGAGGCTGGGCGAGGCCGCTACCTCGGTACTATTGCCGCATGAATAACCGCGGCGAAATCGAGTGCTGGCTCACCGACATGGACGGCGTTCTCGTGCACGAGAACCATCCGGTTCCCGGGGCAGCTGAATTGCTGCAACAGTGGCGCGACGAGGGCAAGCCCTACCTCGTGCTCACCAACAACTCGATCTTCACCCCGCGCGACCTGAGTGCGCGCCTCAAGGCCTCGGGGCTCGACGTTCCCGAGGACCGCATCTGGACCTCCGCCCTCGCCACCGCCGACTTCCTCGCCAGCCAGCTGCCCGGCGGCAGCGCCTTCGTGATCGGCGAGGCCGGCCTCACCACCGCCCTGCACGAGGCGGGGTTCATCATGACCGAGTCGAACCCCGACTACGTGGTCGTCGGCGAGACGCGCAACTACTCGTTCGAGGCGATCACCAAGGCCATCCGCCTCATCGGCGCGGGGTCGAAATTCATCGTGACGAATCCGGATGCCACGGGGCCCAGTGCCGACGGACCGCTGCCCGCGACCGGGGCCGTCGCAGCCCTCATCACCAAGGCCACGGGCAAAGAGCCCTACGTGGTCGGCAAGCCGAACCCCATGATGTTCCGCTCGGCGATGAACAAGATCGGCGCCCACTCCGAGAACACCGGCATGATCGGCGACCGCATGGACACCGACATCGTCGCCGGAATCGAGGCCGG
>NZ_JBKKAD010000143.1:0-28751 GCF_046714715.1 Conyzicola sp.
CGCAGATCGAACAGCGCGTGCACCACGATCGCGACCACGATGCTTCCGGTGGCCAGATAGATCGCCATGAACGCGGTGCCGAGAATGACCGAGCCGATGATGCCGGGCAGGCCCTGATACGCGTGCAGAAGACCGAAGATCAGGATGCTGGCCGCCACGGCGGCCACCGCACTCCCGGTGACGCCGAAGATGAGCACGGGCAGGGCCAGGCGGAACAGCAGTTCCTCGACGACGCCGGCGTTGATGGCGAGGGCCGCGCCCCACTTGAGCTCGGCGCGGTTGCGGGGGAGGAGCGCCTGCACGTCGCCGATCGACGGCACCGCGGTCTCGCTGCGGGCGAGGAAGATGCCGAGCACGGCGCCGCCGCCGATGACCACCACGAATCCTGCGACGAGGGCCGGGCCCAGCCACCCGCTGTCGGCGAATGCCTGCTTGGCTCCAGCGACCCACGGCCACCCGTCGACGGCGTTCGCGAACGGTTCCACGAACTGCCAGCTCAGGGCGAGAACGACCACGGCCGCCCCGCCGAAGTTGACGAACGATTGCCGCAGCCACTTACGGAACGTCTTCTGCCGCCGCTTCGTCGACCGCTGCCGCTTGAACGTCGCGTACTCGCGCCGGTTCTTGCGGATGGCGTTCCACGTCATGAACGCGAGGAGCGCGACGAGAACCGCGCCGAGGATCCACGGTGTTAGGGGCGCGGCGGGAGAGAGCACGTACTCAGTCTGAAGGATTCGGCTGTGACTGAGCCGACCTGTGAGGATTGAGTGACAAATAGTCTCAATTTGGCTTTCGCCCCGTAGTGTCCTCGTTAGGCGTTCTAACAGGGGGTACGAGATTGTCCATCCAAACTGACATCGAGCGGGTGCTCGAGCTTCAGCATCACTTCAAAGCGTTCAAGTCAGAGCTCATGGACGAGCGGCGCTCGATCGTCACGCGTACCCTTCCACCCGAACTTCAAGCGGCTGCTGGAGACCTTGACGACGGCGTCCTCTTTTCTGTGAAGGGAAGCAATGGCCAGGGCAACGCGGCAAAAGTTCCTTGGGTTCGAATCTATGACCCTGCTCAATCTCCGTCTTCGCGTAGCGGCTGGTACGTGGTCCTGCTGTTCGCGGCTGATGGCTCTGCGGCCTACTTGAGCCTCGATTTGGGCGTCACGGAGCTGTCGTCGTCGCAGATCGCGCAGGAAGTCACTGAAGGGCGTCGACTTCTTGCCGACTACCGCGAGGTAGATGTAGATATCGAGCGGGAGCGCCGCGTAGTTCGGACTATAAGCCTCCATGACATTGGGCTTGGCGCCCGTTATGAACAAGGCAATCTGCTCGCCTTTAAGTACACCGCGGGACAGGTACCTCTGGATGAAGAGATAGCGGGCGACCTGAAGTGGCTTCTTGCTCGCCTGAAGGAATTTCCCGCAGCAGCCGACTCGGAGATATGGAACGAACCAGACCCGCAAGCGTTCGCGGGAGGGGATGACGGCCTGTCGCAATTAAGTTCTGACATCAACTGGCCGGTAGAGCGGGTACTCGAGATATTCGAAGGCCTTATGGATGAAAGTCCCCAGGTAGCGCTGACGGGCCCGCCCGGCACCGGCAAAACATTTGTGGCGCACCATCTGGCCGCCTACTTGCTCGGAATGCCTGGTGAGGTGAAGAACAATCCGTATATCGAGCTAGTGCAATTCCATCCGAGTTACGGCTACGAAGACTTCGTAGAAGGGCTGAGGCCCGTACCCGCCGACGGCGGTTTACTCGAGTTTCGATCTCACCCGGGTGCGATTCTGCGGCTCGCCGATCAGATCGAAGAAGACGCGATGCCGCGCGTGCTGATTATCGACGAAATGAACCGAGCGAATATCCCGCGTGTGTTTGGCGAGCTGATGTTCCTGCTCGAGTATCGCGACCGGGATATTCACCTCATGCACCGCGCTCAATTCAGCCTGCCAAAGAACCTTTACATAATCGCAACGATGAACACGGCAGATCGCAGTACAAAATCGATTGATCTTGCGCTACGCCGACGGTTCGATTTCTTCGAGCTCGCTCCCGACGTGGAGGTGCTTCGTTCTCACTATCTGAAGCCGGAGAACAACAACGAACTCGGCGAAACTCTTTTCAAGGGTTTCGTGAGTCTCAATAATGCGCTCGAAGCGAGTTTGGGCGATCGACACCTAGCGGTAGGCCACAGTTACCTGATGAAAGACAGGATGACTATGGGTGCTCTGACGAAGATATGGAAGCACCAGTTGATGCCTCTTATTGAGGACTATTTTTACGACCAGCCCGCGGGGGCTGAGGCTCTTACTTTTGAGGCTTTCTGGGGAAATGACTGATTCTGTTCAGCTGGTGGAATCAGTTCCCTCTCGAGTTCGGCTGAACGAGGCGCAACTTCGGGCGCTCGAAGAGCTGGCGCTGAAACTCGCTGGACAGGCGGCCTGGTGGGGAAGCTCCGAGGAAACCCCTTCGTCGCCTCGCGCGGTGCGAATAGAAGCTCGCGGCGATCTACAGTACGACGTAACAGTTTTGGACGCCATTGGTGCCATCGGCCTTCCGAATCTGGTTTTGCGTGTGACGCCAAAAATTCCCTTCGAACACTTTGCCTACATCGCGAGGCACGCAATCGGAATCCATGCGCGGACCGCTGCCTCCCGGGTTTCGCTCTCTTCCGGTTCGAACTTTCTTGAACTGATGGCCCAATGGTTTCTCGACGAAGTCGAGACCCTGGTGCGATATGGACTAACTCGTGACTATCGGGAAGTTAAGGAGTGGGCCGCATCCGTTCGCGGATCGGTCGTGCCGACGCCGACAGTAGAGCGCTGGCTTTCTGGTCGAGCGGAGATGCTAACGGCCTACGAGAAATTTGACTATGACACCCCGTTCAACCGCATTCTAAAAGCGGCTTGTAGAGTCCTGAGCAATGCCGAAGAGATTGCAGAGACAACTCGCCGGCGCGCTGCGCGCTCGGTCCGTGGGATGTCGGAAATCGGGGACTTGCAATCGAACGATGCGCGTGAGCCGTTCACTCGATCGACCGAACATTATCGCGGCGCGATCGAGTTGGGTATGGAACTTATGCGAGGTCATATTCGCGGCTTGGGCGATGGAGGGCAACCGTTTCACACCTTTCTCATCAAGACCCCGGGGCTCGTGGAAACAGGGCTGCGCAACATCCTGTCTCTCGGGCTCGCACCCGTCGTCGTTTCGAAGGGTGGGAAAGTATTGCTGCCCAGCGCGGTCCGGGCAAATCCCGATCTCCTGTTCGGGAGATTCGAGGTCACGGGGGACGTCAAGTACAAGATCGCACTGGGCTACTGGGACCGGGGAGACCTGGCTCAAGCAGTATTCTTCGCGGCGGCATACAAGGTAAAGAACGCCTTCATTCTCACGTTTGGTGGCGGTACGATCCCCAATATCGCACCGCTTGAGGTCGGGGACATTTCTGTTACCCGAGTTACGTGGGACCTGTCCAGTTCCACCCAGCCCGAGGAATCGGCTCTCCGAGTTGTGAAGGAACTGCGCCGTCTTTGCGCCCGTTCTATTTAGATCGCGGTGGACAGTGGTGGGATTAGGCGACGCCTCGCTAGCTCGTGGTGCTCCCCGACCGTCGGGACCGTTCTTTCATGTCGCGGGAATGCCCTGCCCCACCCGCGAATTACCTTCCGAGGGGACATCCGCCCCCTGAAGAAGGAGTGAGCGCCGCGTGAGCAATACCGTCAATCGCAAGGACGTCGGATTCCGGTCCGAGCGCGGGCCGATTCTTATCGCGCTCATGCTCACGACCGGGCTCGTGGCGATTGATTCGACGATCCTCGCGACGGCCGTTTCATCCATCGTCGACGACCTGGGCAGCTTCAGCCTCTTCCCCTGGCTCTTCTCGATCTACCTGCTCGCGCAGGCGGTCTCGGTGCCGATCTACGCGAAACTCAGCGACATGGTGGGGCGCAAGCCGATCGTGCTCATCGGCATCGGGCTGTTTCTGCTCGGGTCGATTCTGTGCGGGTTCGCGTGGAGCATGCCGGCGCTGATCGCCTTCCGGGTCATCCAGGGTCTGGGTGCGGGCGCGGTGCAGCCGATGTCCGTCACCATCGCCGGCGACATCTACACCGTCGCCGAGCGCGCCAAGACGCAGGGCTACCTGGCGAGTGTGTGGGCGATCTCGTCGGTCGTGGGGCCGACCCTCGGCGGACTGTTCTCGCAGTTCCTGTCGTGGCGCTGGATCTTCTTCATCAACATCCCGCTGTGTCTGATCGCGGCGTGGATGATCTACACGCACTTCCACGAGACGGTCGAGAAGAAGCAGCGCAAGGTCGACTACCTGGGGGCGTCGCTGCTGGCCGCGTCGCTGTCGCTGCTGATCCTCGCGGTGCTCGAGGGCGGCCAGGCCTGGGCGTGGAACTCGCCGCAGAGCATCGGGGCATTCGCGCTCGGTGCGGTTCTGCTCGGCCTGTTCGTCTGGGCGGAGTCGCGCGCCGACGAGCCGGTGCTGCCGCTCTGGGTGTTCTCGCGCCGCCTGCTGCTCACGACCTCGCTCATTGGGCTGGGCGTCGGCGCGATCCTGATCGGGCTGACCTCGTATGTTCCGACGTATCTGGAGCGCACGCTCGGAACGCCGCCGCTCGTCGCGGGCCTCGCGCTCGCCGTGCTGACCATCGGCTGGCCGATCTCGGCGTCGCTGTCGGGGCGGCTGTATCTGCGGTTCGGGTTCCGCACGACGGAGCTGATCGGGCTCGTGTTCGCGGTCGTCGGCTCGGTCGCGCTCGCGTCGACGGCGCAGACGCCGTCGCTGTGGTTCGTTGCGCTGTGCTGCTTCGTGATCGGTCTCGGCATGGGACTCATCGCAGTGCCGTCGCTCATCGCGGCCCAGTCGTCGGTCGCGTGGAACGAGCGCGGCGTCGTCACGGGCACGAACCTGTTCGCCCGGTCCATCGGCAGCGCCGTGGGCGTCGCCATCTTCGGTGCGCTGGCGAACGCGATCTTCCTGGCGGCAGGAACAGAGACGGATGTCGCGGTCGTCGAGCAGGCCTCCGGTGTCGTGTTCATCGGCGTCGCTGTGGCGGCGGTCGTCACTGTTGTCGCGGCGCTGGCTATGCCGCGGCAGTCGCGGGTGGAGACCGGGGCCGGGGAGGCGGCTGCGGCCTAGGGGTCTCGATACGGCTGGTCTCGATACGGTCGCGGGGCGACCTACTCGACCGGCAGCATACGGGCGCGGGGCGACCTACTCGACCGGCGATTCTGGGTCGACGTCTAGGCGCCACTCGCTCAGGAACTCGACCACGGTCTTCGACTGTAGGTCGGCGTTCACCTGGTCGAGCAGAAACTCGGGGGACCCGACATCCGCGGGGGTTCTCATGATCTCGGCGCCGCTGTCACGGCGGTAGACGACGAGGTCGCTCACCACGGCCACGTCGCCGATGAAGGCGTTGCCGACGGCGGCCGCGTAGTGACGCACCTTCGCCCAGCCGTGCACCTTGCGGGGGAGCAGCTCGGCGCGCAGGTGGGTCGAGGCCGGTTCCATGCTTCGAGGGTAGCGAAGACGGATGTCGGTGGTGCGCCATACAGTGCAGCCAACGATCCCGACGAAACGAGACGGCATGGCTGACGAACACGATTTCGACTTCATTTTCGGCGAGTGGAACATCCACAATTGCAAGCTGGCAGACGTCACAGACCCCGGCTGCACGGAGTGGATCGAGTTCGAGGCGACCGGGCACGCCGAGCCGGTCTTCGGCGGCCTCGGCCACATCGACCGCATGTTCGTACCGACGTCGGCCGCGGTCGCGGGGTTCGAGGGGCTGACCATCCGGCAGTTCGACCCGGCGACTAGGGTGTGGCGCATCTGGTGGGCGTCGAGCCGGGCGCCCGGGCACATCGACCCGCCGATGGAGGGCGTCTGGGCCGACGGGCGCGGAGTGTTCTACGGGGACGACGTGATCGGTGGTCGCGCGGTCAAGCTGCGATTCGAGTGGACTACGGATGACACGGACTCCGCCACCTGGCAGCAGAGTTTCTCGTACGACGACGGGGTCACGTGGGGGCTCAACTGGGTGATGGAGTTCTCGCGGCGTCCGTGACATCCGAAATCTTATGAATGCACGATGATCTTCACGGCGGTCTCGTTGTGGTTGATCAGAGTGTCGAAGCCCTCGGTGATGAGGTCGTCGAGGGCGATGCGCGCGGTGATGAACGGCGCGAGGTTGACCTTGCCCTCCTGCACGAGCTTGATCGCGGGCGCGTGGTCGCGGACGTAGGCGATCGTTCCGCGCAGGTCGATCTCTTTCAGCACGAGCTTCTGCATGTCGAGCGTCGCCGGCTTTCCCCAGATGGAGACGTTCACGATCACGCCGGTGGGCTTGATCGCGTCGAAGAGCATGTCGAGAACCGCGTTGACGCTCGAGCACTCGAACGCGACGTCGGCGCCGACCCCGTCAGTGAGCTCGCGCACGCGGTCGGCCACGTTCTCCTGGCTCGGGTCGAGCACGTGGTCGGCGACGCCGCTCGACAGCGCCTTCGCCTTCCGCGCCTCGCTCAGCTCGGACATGATCACGGTCAGCCCCTCGGCCTTCAGCACCGCCGCGAGCAGCAGGCCGATCGGGCCGGCGCCGCCGATGAGCGCCGTGTCGCCCGCCTTCGCGCCGCTGCGCACGAACGCGTGGTGGCCGACCGAGAGCGGCTCGATGAGAGCGGCCTCGTCGAGGGGGATGTCGCCGATCGGGTGCACCCAGCGGCGGTCGACGACGACCTTCTCGCTGAGCCCGCCGCCGCCACCGGCCAGACCGATGAAGCCCATCTTCTCGCACAGGTGGTAGTTGCCGGCCAGGCAGGGTGCGCACTCGTTGCACACGAAGTAGGGCTCGACGACGACGTTGTCGCCCACGTTCAGGTCGTCGACGCCCTCGCCGAGGGCCGTGACCGTGCCGGAGAACTCGTGGCCGAGAGTCACGGGAGCCTCCTCGTGGGAGAGGGGGTGCGGATGACCCGCGGCGGGAATGAAGATCGGGCCCTCGAGGTATTCGTGCAGATCGGTGCCGCAGATGCCGCACCACGCCACATCGATCGCGACCGCGCCGGCGCGCAGCTCGGGTTCGTCGATGTTCTCGATTCGAATGTCGTTCGGGCCGTAGAACCGTGCTGCCTTCATAGCTGTCTCCTCGTTGGGTGATGGTTCGACTCTCCTCGCTCGCGGGGGACCGGGGCAGAGGCGAAGGTCCCGGGGTGGGGTGACAGGATGGAGCCATGACCGACGCCACGCAGCATCCGAAACTCGAAGAATTGATCGCCGTGCTCGAGAAGCTGCGGGCTCCGGGCGGATGCGCGTGGGACGCCGAGCAGACGCACGAGTCGCTGGTGAAATACCTCGTCGAGGAGACGTACGAGCTGGTCGACGCGATCGAGCGGGGCGACCGCGAGGAGATGATCGAGGAACTCGGCGACGTGCTCTACCAGGTGGTTTTCCACAGCGACATCGCGGCGCACACGCCTGGGGAGGAGTTCACGCTCGAGGATGTCGCGGCCAACATGACGGCGAAGATGATCGGTCGGCACCCGCACGTGTTCGGCGACGCTGCCGAGAAGGCCGCGCTCAACGTGCAGACCGGCTCGGACGTCTCGGGCATGTGGGACGAGCTGAAGAAAGCCGACAAGGGCGAGCGCACGAGCGTGCTCGACGGCATACCGCAGTCGATGCCGGCGCTCGCGCTTGCCGACAAGGTGCTGGGCAAGGCCGAGAAGCTGGGGATCATCGACGCCGCCGCCCCGGGTGCGCTTTCTCTCGGTTCGGAGGACGAGCTGGGCGGCGTGCTGCTGGCGATAGTGACGTCGGCGCGGCTGAACGGCCTCGACGCCGAGCGGTCGCTGCGTTCGGTGCTGCGTCAGCTACAGGACGAGATTCGCGAGGTCGAGAAAGACGGCGGTGTCGACGCCGGGATTATCGGGATGCCGGCGAGCTAGCAGGCGCCCCAGATGCCGGCCTGTGACTCCACCGCTATCGACTCGGCGCTGCTTAGCTGATCCCAGTAGGCGTCGTTCTCGCCGATGCGCACCGCCTCCGCGGCTCCCCGCGCGACCATCTCGAGGTTGACCGACGTGCCGTCCGCGGTGAAGAGGTAGAGCAGCGAGCGGCCGTACTGGTCTTCGGGCTCGGCGTCCTGCTGCGTGAAGACGGGTGCTCCTTCGGGCAGCAGCTCGCGCAGCAGTGCGGTCGCCTCGTCGCCGTAACACTCGAGATCGTCGCCGATCTCGGGAGTATCGATGCCGACCAGGCGCACCTTGAGATTCGGGTCGGCGGGCGTCGTGAGGAAGAGCGTGTCGCCGTCGTGCACGTAGTTGACGGTGGCGGATGTCGCGTCGGCGGGCATCTCGATGGTGGGGGTTGCTACGCGGCCGGGGTCGGTCTGGCCGGTCTGCGCGCATCCGCTCACGAGGGCGGTCGCTGCCAGTAGTGCCGCCATCCTCATCATGAGTTCAGCCTAGGCCCGCTCTCCTCCTCCACTTATCCACAAGCATGCGTATTTCTCCACACTTCTCCGCCTTTTCTCTCGAATGTACGTTCGAAACTGAGAGAATTGACGCATGCAAACGACCACCGCCACCGACCTCACGAAGCAGTTCGCCGCTGCCGTGACGGCGCTGTCCGCGGTGTCGAAAGACGTTGCCGATTTTCAGACCGCGGATGACGCGGCTCTCGTCGAACTGTCCCGTCTCGCCGCGCAAGAGAAGCAGATCGCCGATGCCCACCTCGCGCTCATCGCCGGCGAGATCGCGGCGCGGTCGACGCGCGAGATGGGGCAGTCCGGGCTGGCGCAGCGCGAGGGCTTCCGCAGCACCGAAGAGCTGCTGCGCACCACGACCGGCGCGACCGGCCGCGACGCCACTACGGCGGTGCGGGTCGGGCGGCTGGTTCGCGAGGCGGCGACCGCGGGGTCGATCGATCCGGCGACGGGCGAGCAGTTCGAGGCGCGGGAGCCGTGGCTTGCCGATGTCGCTGCGGCGGTCTCGGCCGGTTCGCTGTCGGTGGCCGCCGCCGATGCGATCCGCACGGGTCTCGGGTCGCCGACGGACAACGTCTCGGCCGATGCGCTGGCTGGGGCGGCCCGGGAGCTGTGCCTGGAGGCCGCGATTCTCGACGTCGACCGGCTACTCAAGCGAGCACGTGAACTGCGAGACGAACTCGACGAGGTAGGCATCGCCGACCGCGAGCGTGAGCGCTTCGAGAAGCGGTCGCTTCGGCACTATGTGCTGTCGAACGGCATGGGCCGTCTCGTGTGGGATCTCGATCCCGAGAACTACGCGGTCGTCACCGAGCTGTACGACAGGGCCACCTCGCCGAAGCGCGGCGTGCGGTTCGTGGAGGGCGACCGCAAAGAGGCGGCCGACCGCATCCTGGCCGACCCGCGCACCATCGAGCAGCTCGCCTCCGACACACTTCTCGGGCTGTTGCAGGCCGGAGCCGACGCAGACTCCTCTCAACTCCTGGGCACCGGGGCCGCCGCCATCCGCGTGCTGGTGACGAAGAAGACGGTCAAAGCCCGCGAGGGCCACGGACGCATCGAGGGCACCTCGGCGCCGATCTCCCTCGCGACCGTCGAACGCCTCAGCTGCGGCGGCGATCTCAGGGATGTCACGATCGACAGCTTCGGGCAGCCGCTCGACGTCGGCAAAGAGCAGCGGTTCTTCACCCCGAAACAGCGCATCGCGCTCGCGGTTCGCGACGGTGGCTGCCTATTCGGCGACTGTGATCGACCGCCATCCATGACCGAAGCCCACCACATCAAGTTCTGGGCACGAGACGACGGCCGAACCGACCTCAAAGACGGGGTTCTGTTGTGCAAGTTCCATCACCTGCTCTGTCATAACAAAGGGTGGGAGATCGAGCGGGTGGGCACCGACTACTTCCTCGTGCCGCCGCCCGACATCGACCCGTCCCAGACATACAGACCGATGCCCTCCAAGAGTCCCGCGATGCGCGACCTCCGCCGCGAGCAGGAGGCGGCCCGATGACCACCCCGCAGATTGAGCCCACCCCGCGGATTGAGCCTGTCGAAATCCCATTCCAGAGAAACTGACAGAATCGAATCATGGCCTCCCCCGTAAACGCCCCGCGCGGAATGCGCGACTTCCTCCCCGCCGAGAAGGCAACGCGCGAGCGTGTGCTCGGCGTGATCCGCGAGAACTACTTCGCCCACGGTTTCGACGAGATCGAGACCCCGGTGATGGAAGACAGCTCCCGCCTCCACGCCGGACTCGGCGGCGACAACGAGAAGCTCGCGTTCGGCGTGCTCAAGCGAGGACTCACCACAGACGACCTGCACAACGCCACCGACGCGCTCGAACTCGCCGACCTCGGCCTGCGGTTCGACCTCACCGTGCCTCTCGCCCGGTTCTACGCGACCCACCGCGGTGAGCTTCCCAAGGTCTTCCGCGCCATCCAGATCGCGCCAGTCTGGCGTGCCGAGCGTCCGCAGAAGGGGCGCTACCGCCAGTTCGTGCAGTGCGACATCGACATCATCGGCGAGTCCGGCCCGCTCGCCGAGGTCGAGCTCATCTCGGCGACGGCGGCCACGGTCCGCGCCCTGGGCATCGAGGGTTGCAGCATCCGCATCAACGACCGTCGCCTACTCACGAGCATGCTGACGGTGCTCGGCTTTCCCGCGTCCGAGCACTCCGCCGTGCTCATCACCCTCGACAAGCTCGACAAGCTCGGGGTCACCGGCGTCATCGAAGAGCTGAAAGACCGCGCGTTCCCGGCCGAGCCGGTGGCGGCGCTCGCCGCCTTCCTGCAGCGCCCGGTTGCGTCGATGGATCTCGGCTTCGGCGAAGCCGCCATCCGCGCGTCACTGCCCGAGGGTGTCGACGACACCGCGATCACCGAACTGGCGGCGATCGGCGAGATGCTCGGTGAAGTCGACCGCGCGGTGCTCGAGTTCGACCCGTTCCTCGTGCGCGGCATGGGCTACTACACCGGCACGATCTTCGAGGTGACGCACCCCGAGTTCGGGTACTCGCTCGGCGGCGGCGGACGTTACGACGGCATGATCGGTCGCTTCCTCGGTTCGGATGTCGCGGCCGCCGGCTTCTCGCTGGGATTCGAGCGACTCGTCGACCTCGTCGACCTTCCCGACGTGCTCGGCGCGGATGCCACCGCCCTCCTCTACGACGACAGCGTCGCCCCTGCCACGCTGCTCGCACTGAAGTCCGACCTGATCGCGGCCGGAAAGCGCGTGCGGCTCGAGCGCAGCACGAAGAACACGCGCGTGCTGCTCGACCAGCTCGCGGCCCAAGGCTTCAAGCGCGTCGCTACCGTGAAGCCCGAGATGACCACCGTCGAAGACCTGCAGTGGCGGGAGCTGGAGGCGCCCACCGGCTGAATGGTGTGACGGACAACTGATTGGGGTGACCCGACGCCGGACTACGCGGGTCTTGATCCAGCGGCGATATTGTTAGATGCTTAACAATATGGACGAGACCAAACCGCGACAGGCTGAACCGCGACAGGCTGAACCGCGACAGGCTGAACTGCGACCGACCGAACCGCGACGAGCAGAGTTCGTCGACAGCACGGCGTTCAAGTTGCACCGCGCGACGGTGTTGCTCGATCGCATCGCCGACGACTATCTCGTCGCACAGCACCGGATTCACTACGCGCCATTCCTGGTGCTGTTGATGGCGCGGGTGCTCGGCCCGACGACACAGCAGGCCATCGCGCAGAACCTCGGAGTATCGAGGGCGTCGGTCACGCAGCGGGTCGGGGTGCTGCAGAAGTCCGGGCTCGTCGACGTGGCGAAGAGCGCCGCGGACGCCCGCGCGAACACGGTCGTGCTGACCGCTGCAGGTGCGGAGCTCGTCGAGGCGGCGTGGCAAGGGCTCGAGCAGCATCAGGACGGCGTCGACTTCGGCGTCGACGAACCGGTGCTCGCCGCGCAGCTCGACCGGCTCATTCAGAACGCGCTGGGCATCCTGAAGGGCGGCGAACGGTGAGGCACCTCGTGTTCCACGGCGACAACGACGGCAGCCCACACGCCGGCGACACGATCGTGTTTCTGCACGGCGGCAACGTTGCCGGGTGGATGTGGGGCGAGCAGATTCCAGCGTTCCCCGACCACCACATCCTGGTGCCCGACCTGCCCGGCTTCGGGGCGAGCAACGACGAACCGTGGGTGTCAGTGGCGCACGCGGCCGACCGCGTGGCCGAGTTGATCGCCTCGACGGCGCGCGGCGGTGTCGCGCACGTCGTGGGGTTGTCGCTCGGCGCCGGTGTCGCACTGCAGCTGGCGCTGCGACATCCGACAACCGTCTCGAGCCTGTTGCTCGCGAGCGCCAGCATCACCCCGCCGTCCCGCGCCGCGATCCTCGGCGGGCGGGTCATGCTCGCCGCCTGGAACCGCCCGTGGTTCTGGGCCGCGCTCGCCCGCGGCTACAAACTTCCGGCCGACTCGGTCGAGATCTTCACCGAGACCGGGCTCGGCATCCGGCAGGAGACAGCACGCGCCATCTTCGACGAGACCTGCCGGGGGTTCGACCCGGCCGAGTTGGCGGCGGCCGTGCCCGCGCTCGGCGTGAGGGTGCTCGCCGTCGCCGGCGGTCGAGACTCCCGGGCCATCAGCGTCGACTCCCTGGCAGTGCTCGCGGCGATCGACGGCGTCGAGACCGCGATCGCCCCCGGCATGCACCACCAGTGGAACATCGAGAACGTCGCGCTCTTCAACGCCACCGTGCGCGAATGGATCGGCAGGTCAACGCTGGCTGACGGTCTGGTAAACAGCGAAAGCGGCACGGGGGAGCAAAGCGGGCGCGAGTAAGATGCCTAACGGACAATCCACCATCTTTAAGGAGAACCACCCGTGGCTTTGATCGAGGCAGTAGGCGCCCGCGAAATTCTTGACTCCCGAGGAAACCCGACCGTTGAGGTCGAGGTTCTGCTCGAAGACGGCACGGTGGCTCGCGCCGCGGTGCCCTCCGGTGCATCGACCGGAGCGTTCGAGGCATACGAACTGCGCGACGGCGACAAGAGCCGCTACCTCGGCAAGGGTGTCGAGAAGGCCGTCGACGCCGTCATCGACGTGCTCGGCCCGGCCATCGAAGGCTTCGACGCCGCCGAACAGCGCGCGATCGACGCCGAGCTCATCGAGCTCGACGGCACCGACAACAAGAAGAAGCTCGGCGCCAACGCGATCCTCGGTGTGAGCCTCGCGGTCGCCCGTGCCGCCGCCGACTCGGCCGACATGCCGCTCTACCGCTACGTCGGTGGCGCGAACGCGCACGTCCTCCCCGTTCCCATGCTCAACGTCATCAACGGCGGGTCGCACGCCGACTCGAACGTCGACATCCAGGAGTTCATGATCCTGCCGATCGGCGCGGAGACCTTCAGCGAGGGCCTGCGTTGGGGTGTCGAGACGTACCACGCGCTCAAGTCGATCCTGCACACGCAGGGCCTCTCCACCGGTCTCGGCGACGAGGGCGGATTCGCCCCGAACCTCTCGAGCAACCGCGCAGCGCTCGACCTGCTCGTCGAGGCGATCACCGCCGCAGGCTTCACGCCGGGCAAGGACATCGCGCTCGGACTCGACGTCGCGGCATCCGAATTCTTCACCAACGGTTCCTACGCGTTCGAGGGTGGCCAGAAGAGCGCCGCCGAGATGAGCGCGTACTACGCCGAGCTCGTCGCCGCCTACCCGCTGGTCACGATCGAAGACCCGCTCGACGAGGACGACTGGGAGGGCTGGGCCGAGCTCACCTCGACCCTCGGCACCAAGACCCAGATCGTCGGCGACGACCTGTTCGTCACCAACCCGACCCGCCTCGCGAAGGGCCTCGAGCTCGGCGCCGCCAACTCGATCCTCATCAAGGTGAACCAGATCGGTACCCTCACCGAGACTCTCGACGCCGTTTCCCTCGCGCAGCGCAACGGCTACACCGCCGTTATGTCGCACCGCTCGGGTGAGACCGAAGACACGACCATCGCCGACCTCGCGGTCGCGGTCAACACCGGCCAGATCAAGACGGGCGCCCCGGCGCGCTCCGAGCGCGTAGCCAAGTACAACCAGCTGCTGCGCATCGAAGAAGAACTGGGAGAGGCGGCCGTGTACGCGGGTCGCAGCGCTTTCCCACGCTTCACCGCCTAGGGTCGAATCCATGGCACGACGGCAGCGCACGCAGAAGGTACCCGTTGCGCTGCCGTCGATGGAAAGTGCGCCGGAACAGTGGCTGCGCAACATCCGCCTCTCCGGTTTCACCTTCGTGATGCTCGGCCTGATCATCCTCGCCGTCATCGTGCTCGCGCCGAGCCTGCGGCTGGTGATCGAGCAGCAGCAGCAGCTGGCCGAGCTCACGACCGACGTGGAGCAGCAGAAGGAAGCGGTCGCCGACCTCGAGAGCAACGTCGACCGCTGGAGCGATCCCGCCTACATCGAGGCCCAGGCGCGCGACCGGCTCAAGTACGTCTTCCCCGGCGACTTCACGTACTCGGTGAAGGGCGACGGATCCGAACTCACCACGACCGACGGTGCACCGATCAGCACCGAGATCCAGACCACGCAGGTCGACTGGGTGCACACGGTCGTCTCCTCCCTATTCACGGCAGGCCTGACGGATGACACGGCAGCCGAACTCGAAAGCCCGCAGGTTCCCGTTCCATGACCACCCCACCCTTCGCACCGCCGACCGAGGCTGACATCGCCGCCGTCTCCCACCAGCTGGGACGGCCCGCCCGTAACGTGATCGGCATTGCGGCCCGCTGCGTGTGCGGCAACCCGACGGTCGTGGCGACGAAGCCGCGACTCGACGACGGTACCCCGTTCCCCACGCTCTACTACCTGACGCACCCGGCGGCGACCGCGGCGATCTCGACGCTCGAGGCCACGCAGGTGATGAACGAGCTGTCTGAACTGCTCAACGACGAGGACATCGCGGCGCAGTACCTGGCCGCACACGAGGCCTACCTCGCCGACCGCGAGAGCCTCGGCCACGTGCCCGAGATCGACGGCATCTCCGCCGGCGGAATGCCCGTGCGCGTCAAGTGCCTGCACGCCCTCGCCGGCCACTCTCTCTCGGCCGGACCCGGGGTGAACCCGATCGGCGACCTGGCGCTGGAGCGTGCGGCGTGGAGCCCGCTGGTCTGTGAATGCGTGTGATTTCACGTTGGTCGAGTAGGTCGCGCAGCGACCGTATCGAGGCCGGGGTTTCGATACGGCCGCGGGCGGCCTACTCAACCAGCAAGATCATCGCGCTGCTGCTCGCCACCGCCTCCGTTTTCATCGGCACCGCCGCCCCCGCGCAGGCCGACTCGATCCGTGACCGCGAGTACTGGCTCGACGACTACGGCATCCGCGAGGCGTGGAACGTCACCGAGGGCGCCGGCGTCACGATCGCCGTGATCGACACCGGCGTCGACGGCACCCACCCCGACCTCGCCGGCGCCGTCGTCGGCGGCACCGACTTCTCCACGCTGGGTTCGAGCAACGGGCAGACCCCCGTCGGCTCCGGCGACAGCTCGCACGGTACCATGGTCGCCTCGCTCGCCGCCGGTCGCGGCCGCGGGAGCGCCGGCGTGATCGGTGCGGCCCCCGCCGCATCCCTGCTCGCGATCTCGCTCGGTTTCGGCGAGACCGACGGCCCCAGCTCCGACGACCAGATCGCCGACGCCGTACGCTGGGCCGTCGACAACGGCGCCGACGTGATCAACATGTCGCTCACCCGCAACACCCTCGAGTGGCCGAGCAGCTGGGACGCGGCCTTCCTCTACGCCATGGAGAAAGACGTCGTCGTCGTCGCCGCGGCCGGCAACCGGGGGAGCGGCACCTCGCAGGTCGGCGCCCCCGCCACCATGCCGGGCGTGCTCACGGTCGGCGGCGTCAGCCGCACCGGCGGCGCCAGCTGGGACGCCTCGTCGCAGGGCATCACGATCGGCGTCTCCGCGCCCAGCGAGCAGCTCGTCGGCGCGACCCCCGGCGGCGGCTACGTTCTCTGGGACGGCACGAGCGGCGCCACCCCCATCGTCTCCGGCATCGTCGCCCTGGTGCGCGCCGCCCACCCCGAGCTCAGCGCGGCGAACGTGATCGAACGCATCATCTCCACCGCCACGCCGGCCGGAGCGGACGGCACCGACCCCATCTACGGCTACGGACTCGTGGATGCCGCGGCAGCCGTTTCCGCGGACGTGCCCGCCATCACCGCCAACCCCATGGGCGATCTCGCCGAGTGGATCCGCATCAACCGGCGGGCGACGGCCGAGACCCCCGACCTCGAGACGCTCGAGCCGGAGCCGGTCCCCAGCGCGTCACCGCTCCCCGAGTCATCCGAATCGTCGCCCCTCGGAACCCTGTTTCCCACCGTCGGCCAGTTTCGCGACGTGGGCATCCCGCTGCTGCTCTTCACCGTTTTCGGGGTCTCGTTGGTGCTCGTGATCATGGCCGGAGTGCGGCAATTCATGGCGGCGCGCCGAAAGGAGTAGATTGGTGGGTGGCTTCCACCGTCGTAGGTGACTTCATCCACCCTTTCTAGGAGAGCAAGACTCGTGCCCAAAATCCTTATCGTCGGCGGCGGCTACGCCGGTTTCTACACCGCTTGGAAGCTCGAAAAGCAGCTGCGCGCTGGTGAAGCCGAGGTCACCATGGTCGACCCGCGCCCGTACATGACGTACCAGCCCTTCCTGCCCGAGATCGCCGCCGGTTCGGTCGACCCGCGTCACGCGGTCGTTCCCCACCACGCGCACCTCAACAAGACCAACATCGTCACCGCGAAGGTCGTGGGTATCAACCACGCCACGAAGACCGCGACGATCGAGCCGCCCATCGGCGAGAACTACGAGCTGAGCTACGACCAGATCGTCGTCACCGCCGGTTCCGTCTCGCGCACGTTCCCGATTCCGGGTGTCGCCGACGAGGCCATCGGCCTGAAGAACATCGAAGAGGCCATCGCCGTGCGCGACCGCATCCTCACCAACTTCGACAAGGCGGCGCACCTGCCGAAGGGCGCCGAGCGCGACCGTCTGCTCACCTTCGTCGTCGTCGGCGGCGGCTTCGCCGGCATCGAGGCGTTCGCCGAGATGCGTTCGTTCGCGAGCGCCCTCGTCAAGCGCTACAAGACGATCGACTTCGAAGACACCCACTTCCACCTCATCGAGGCCATGGGACGCATCATGCCCGAGGTGTCGCACAAGACGAGCCTCTGGGTCATCAAGAACCTCGCCGAGCGTGGCGCGCAGATCCACCTCGACACCCAGCTGTCGTCGGCCACCGACGGCGTCATCGAGCTGTCGACCGGCGAGACCTTCGAGAGCGACCTCATCGTGTGGACCGCCGGCGTTATGGCCAGCCCGATGCTGCGCAACACCGACCTGCCCATCGAAGAGCGTGGACGCCTGCGCGTGCAGGCCGACCTGCGCGTCATCAACGACGACGGCGTAGTGGCCGACGCGTGGGGTGCCGGCGACGTCAGTGCCGTGCCCGACCTGACCGGTAAGGGTGTCGGCGGCTTCTGCGTACCGAACGCCCAGCACGCCGTTCGGCAGGGCAAGCTGCTCTCGAAGAACATCATCGCCACCCTGCGCGGCGAAGACGTGAAGGACTACTTCCACCAGCCCGCCGGAGCCGTCGCCGGCCTCGGTCTGGGTGTCGGTGTGTTCCAGAAGGGCAACATCGGTATCACCGGATTCCCCGCCTGGATCATGCACCGCGGCTACCACGGTCTCGCGATGCCCACCTGGGAGCGCAAGATCCGCGTCATCGGAAACTGGGTCATCAACGTCTTCGTCGGTCGCGATTTAGCGTCCATCGTCGCGGTCGAGACCCCGCGCGCCGCTTTCGAGGAGTTCGCCTCGCGCCCCAAGCCGAAGGCTCCCGCGGCGTAACAACATCTCGTAGGCTCGATTGCGCGGATCGTCTCACGGTCCGCGCAGTCTGCTTTAAGCAGTGCAGGCAGCACGCCCCCGTAGTCCAATGGCAGAGACAGGCGACTTAAAATCGTTCCAGTGTCGGTTCGAGTCCGACCGGGGGTACCAGGCCTACGCGTATTCGATAGCGCAGGTGAAGCAGCGCCACAGCATTTTGCGCTCGAGCATCTCTTCGCCGCACAGGGGACAATCGGTCTGTATTACGGGCACGGTGGCCACCGACTTCCATCGGTTGGATCTCCCAGTAGCGACGGGCGTCACCAGATCTAACCCCCACACTATGCTTCCGGCGGCCAGCCGTCACGGAATCCGTCGATACCCGCCTATTGACAGCGATCGGATGACTCGGCCATTCTGATCACGTGACTGGGTCGGGTGACCCACTCGACAGGTCACGGCGCACGGCGAAGGGCGGATCATGACACGAATGTCTGCCGCCGACCGCCGCCCGGCGTTGCTCGAGGCCGCGTTCCGCGTGATCGCCGCCGAGGGCGTGCACGGTGCGACCACCCGCGCCATCGTCGCCGAGGCCGACATGTCGCTCGCGAGTTTCCACTACGCCTTCACCAGCCGCGACGAGATGATGCACGAGCTCATCGCCCACGTGATCGAGAATCAGGCCGTGGCCGCCTTCGAATCGCTGCGGTTCGGTGCCGACCTGCGCACCGCCGTGCGCGACGGGCTGCGGGCGTTCTTCGAGGTCGTCACCGCCGACCCCGCCCACGAGCAGACCATGTTCGAGCTCGTGCAGTATTCGCTGCGCACCCCCGAACTCGCCGCGCTGCCCCGCAAGCAGTATTCGGGCTACCGGCTCGCCGTGGGCGGGCTGCTCGAGACCGCGGCCGCCGACACCGGCATGGTCTGGATGCTGCCGCTCGACGACGTGGCCCGGATGGTCGTCGCGCTGACCGACGGCATCACCGTCGCGTGGCTCGCCGACCGGGACTCGGCCGCCGCCAGCCGCGTGATCGAGTTCGCCGCGACATCCATCGCCGCTCTCGCGCAGCCCGCGCACTCTTCGACCCCCGTAGTGACGCTCCCATACCCGACGACAACGACGGAGACACCATGACCACGACCAAGACCGGCGCCGTTTCCGCGTTCTCCGAGCCGGTCAGAAAGGTCTCCGGCGGCTGGATCGCGCTTTTCGCCACCGCGTGGCTGGGCATCTGGATGGCGCAGCTCACCCCCATCCAGCTGCTGTTGCCCAAGCAGATCGAAGAGCAGCTGCAGGCCGCCTCGTGGGTCGACAACGTCGTGGCGTTCGGCATCATCTCGGCCATCGCCGGCGCCTGCGCCCTGATCGCCTTCCCCCTCAGCGGCGCGCTGAGCGACCGCACGGTCTCGCGCTTCGGCCGCCGCCGCCCGTGGATCCTCGCCGGCACCGTGGTCTTCGCGGTGTCGCTCGTGCTGCTCGGCGTGCAGTCGACCATGGTGGGCATCGGCGTGTTCTGGTCGCTGTCGCTCATCGGCTTCTGCGTGCTGACCGCCGCGATCACGGCCACCATCTCCGACCGGGTGCCGGTGAACCAGCGCGGCTACGTCTCCGGCTGGGTCTCGGCCCCGCAGGCGGCCGGCACCATCCTCGGCATCCTGCTCGTCACGATCCTCGCGCTCAGCACCTTCGTCGGCTACCTCGTGGTGGCGGTGCTGCTCGTCGTGCTGGTGCTGCCGTTCCTGCTGAAGACCCCCGACGCCGTGCTGCCGGCCGCAGACCGGCCGCCGATGTCGGCGTCGGCGCTGCTCGCCGGCCTCTGGATCAACCCGCGCAGGTTCCCGGACTTCGGCTGGACGCTGCTCAGCCGCATCCTCGTCAACCTCGGCAACGCGCTCGGTACCACCCTGCTGCTCTACTTCCTCATGTTCGGCCTGAGTCGCGGCGAGACAGCGGAAGACGACCTGCTGCTGCTCACGGCCGTCTACATGGTCTTCTTCATCGCATCCGCCCTGCTCGTCGGCAAGCTCAGCGACCGCCTCGGCAAGCGCAAGATCTTCGTCTACATCGCCGCCTACCTGCAGGCGCTCGCGGCGCTGATCCTCGCCTTCGTGCCCGACTTCACCATCGCGATCGCCGCCGCCGGACTGCTCGGTCTCGGCTACGGCAGCTTCATGGCCGTCGACCAGGCGCTCGCCACGCAGGTGCTGCCCGACGCGCAGTCCCGCGGCAAAGACCTCGGCATCATGAACATCGCGACGGCAGTGCCGCAGGCCGTGGCGCCGCTGCTCGGCGCGTGCATCGTCGTGGTGTGCGCCGGTCTCGCGACGAACGGCATCGAAGTCGGGTCGACGGATGCCGGTTTCGCCGGGGCGAACGCCGGTTTCGCCGGGCTCTTCGTTGCCGCCGCCGTTACCGCGGCCCTCGGCGGACTCGCCGTCGTGCCTATCAAGAGCGTCGCCTAAGTGCAGCTCTCCCGCGCCTCGCAGACACCCTGGTCGACGCCCGAGCGGTATTGGCCAGAACTGAGCGACGCCACCGCGCACCTCGACCCGCCCTACGGCGTCATCTCCCTCGACGCCCTCGCGCACAACGCCTTCGACATGCTCGACCGCGCCCAGGGCACGCCGATCCGGGTGGCCAGCAAGTCGGTGCGGGTGCGCGGCGTCATCGACGCCGTGCTCGCGCTGCCCGGTTACGCGGGCGTGCTCGCCTACACGCTGCCCGAGGCCCTCTGGCTCGCGACCGCGAGTGCCGACGGGCCGGCCATCGACGACGTCGTGGTGGCGTACCCGACGGCCGACCGCGCGGCGCTGCGCCGGCTCGGCACCTCGCCCGAACTCGCCGGGCGCGTCACGATCATGGTCGACAGCGTCGCCCAGCTCGACTTCGTCGACGCCGCGATCGCGCCGGCCCAGCGCGAGAGCATCCGGGTGTGCCTCGAACTCGACGCCTCGTGGGATTCGAAGCTGCTGGGCCACCTCGGGGTTCGCCGCTCGCCCGTGCACAGCGTCGCCGACGCGAGGGCGATCGCCGAGACCATCGTCGCCCGGTCTGGCTTCACCCTCGTGGGCATGATGGGCTACGAGGCGCAGATCGCCGGCCTCGTGAACCGGCCGCCCGGCAACCCGCCGCGGGCCGCCCTGGTCAAGTGGATCCAGAAGCGCTCGGCCGCCGAACTGGCCGAACGCCGGGGGCTCGCCGTGGCATCCGTGCGCCAGGTCGCCGACCTCGAGTTCGTCAACGGCGGCGGCACCGGCTCGATCGAGTCGACGGTCGCCGAAGAGGCCGTCACCGAGGTAGCGGCCGGCTCGGGACTCTTCGGCCCGCACCTGTTCGACAACTACGCCCACTTCCACCCGGCGCCCGCCGCGGCGTTCGCGCTGTCGGTGGTGCGCAAACCGACGCCCGACCTGGCCGTGCTGCTCGGCGGCGGCTGGATCGCCTCCGGCCCCACCGCCGCGAACCGCACCCCGAAGATCGCCTGGCCCGAGGGCCTCGCAATGCTCCCGCGCGAGGGCGCGGGGGAGGTGCAGAGCCCGGTGAGCGGACCGGCCGCGCCCGGCCTCACCGTCGGCGACCGCGTCTGGCTGCGGCACACCAAGGCGGGCGAGATCAGCGAGCACCTCGACGAGTTCGCGATCGTCTCGGGCGGCGCCGTCGTCGACACGCTCCCCACCTACCGCGGCCAGGGCCGGGTGTTCCTGTGACGCTCACCGGTTCACGGCTGCTGCAGCCCGGAACGCTGTGGCAGAACTGGGGGCGCTCCGCGAGCGACCACCCGAAACACCTGGCCCGCCCCGCGAACGTCGACGAGGTGATCGAGGTCGTCGACTTCGCCCGGACGCACGGCCTCACCGTCAAGCCGATCGGGGCGGGGCACAGCTTCACCGCCATCGCGGCGACCACGGGCATCCGCCTCGATCTCGACGCGGTCGACGGCCTCATCGCGGTCGACGGCAACCTCGTCACCCTCGGGGCGGGCACCAACCTGCACCAGCTGCCCGCGCTGCTCGCGCCGCACGGCCTCGCCCTCGCCAACATGGGCGACATCGACCGGCAGACGATCGGCGGCGCCACCTCGACCGGCACCCACGGCACCGGGTCGGCCTTCGGCGGCCTCGCCACGCAACTGCGCGCGGTGACCCTCGTGACCGCGGATGGCGGTGTTCTGCGCGTGAGCGAGACAGAGAACGCCGAGCTGTTGCCCGCCGCGCGGCTCGGACTCGGCGCGCTCGGCGTGCTCGTCGACGTGACCATCGAGTGCGTCCCGGCCTTCCTGCTGAGCGCCGTCGAGAGGCCGGAACCGATGGCGGCCGTGCTCGACGACTGGCACGGCGCGACCGAGGCGACCGACCACTTCGAGTTCTACGTCTGGCCGCACACCGACACCGTGCTGAGCAAATACAACACCCGGCTGCCGATCGACGCCGAACGCAGTCCCGTCGGCCGGTTCGCCGGCTGGTGGGAAGACGAGTTCATGTCGAACCGGGTGCTCGCCGCCAAGCTCGAGCTGGGCCGGGCGCTGCCGGGGCTCACGCCGGCGATCAACCGGTTCGCCACCCGGCTGGTGGGCGACCGCAGCTACACCGACGTGTCGCACGAGGTGTTCGTGTCGCCGCGCCGCACGCGCTTCGTCGAGATGGAATACGCCGTGCCGTTCGACGCCGTGCCCGAGATCGTGCGCGAGATCCACGCCCTCATCGAGCGCAGGCGGTGGAAGATCTCGTTCCCGATCGAGGTGCGCTCGGCCGCGGCCGACGACCTCTGGCTGTCCACGGCCTCGGGGCGCCGCACCGGCTACATCGCCCTGCACCGCTACCACCGTGAAGACCCGGCCGAGTACTTCCGTACCATTGAGGAAATCATGCAGACACACGGTGGCCGCCCGCACTGGGGCAAAATGCACAACCGCGACGCGGATTCACTGCGCGCGGCGTACCCCCGCTTCGACGACTTCGTGACGGTGCGCGACCGGCTCGACCCCGACCGCCTGTTCGGCAACGCCTACCTCGAGCGCGTGCTCGGCGCGTGAGCACGCGGAAGATCACCCGACCCGGCCGCGAGTGGCTCGACAACCCGGCCGGCCTCGGCGAGCTGATGCCCGCCGGCTTCACGATGGGCGTCGCCACCAGCGCGTTCCAGATCGAGGGCGCCATCCTGGACGACGGCCGCGAGCCCTCCACCTGGGACACCTTCATGGCGCAGGCCGGGCGCATCGCCGACGGCTCCGACGCCGCGATCGCCACCGACCACTACCACCGCTACGCCGAAGACGTGCGCCTGATGCGCGAGCTCGGCGTCGACTCCTACCGCTTCTCGTTCGGCTGGTCGCGCCTGCAGCCGGGCGGGCGCGGGCAGCTGAGCCGACCCGCCGTCGCCTTCTACGACCGGCTCGTCGACGCGCTACTGGCGGACGGCATCAAGCCGATGGCGACGCTTTTCCACTGGGACACCCCCGAGGCGCTGCAGCACACCGGCGGCTGGCTCGAGCGCGACACCGCCTACCGGTTCGCCGAGTACGCCTTCCTCGCCGGGGAGGCGTTCGGCGACCGCATCGAGAGCTGGGTCACGGTGAACGAGCCGGCCACGGTCACCCTCAACGGCTACGCGCTCGGTGTGCACGCTCCCGGCGCGACGCTGCTCTTCGACTCGGTGCCGGCCGCCCATCACCAGCTGCTCGGGCACGGCCTCGCGGTCGAGGCGCTGCGGGCCGCATCCGTCACCGGAGCGATCGGCATCACGAACGTGCACTCCCCGGTGCAGCCGGCCGGCGACAGCGAAGACGACGCCCTCGCGGCCCAACTGTTCGACATCGTGCACAACCGCGTCTACGCCGACCCCGTGCTGCTCGGCCGCTACCCCGAGATCCCCGAACCGTTCGAGCACCTCTTCGGCTTCCTGCGCGAGATCGAGCCGTCGGATCTCACGGCCATCTCGGCGCCGCTCGACTTCTACGGACTCAACTACTACATGCCCACGCGGGTCGCCGCGGGGTCGCCGACGGATGCCACGACTCCCGACGGCCAGTCGCCGGTGTCGCGGCAGCTACCGTTCTCGCTCACACCGTGGCCGGAGTATCCCGTTACCGGGTTCGGCTGGCCGGTCGCCCCCGATTTCCTCGCCGTGACGCTCACCGAACACGCGGAACGGTACGGCGACGCGCTTCCCCCGCTGGTCATCACCGAGGGCGGCGCGAGCTTTCCCGACGTCGTGCAACGCGACGGGTCGATCGACGACGAGGCGCGAGTGCTCTACCTCGCCGAGCACCTGGCCGTGGCCTTCGCCGGCGTGCCCGGCGTGACCCTGCGCGGCTATTTCGTCTGGTCGCTGCTCGAC
The DNA here is from genome assembly GCF_046714715.1 of Conyzicola sp. Classification (GTDB taxonomy): domain Bacteria; phylum Actinomycetota; class Actinomycetes; order Actinomycetales; family Microbacteriaceae; genus Conyzicola. Next base: position 24,158 of record NZ_JBKKAD010000143.1, read on the forward strand.
AACTGGGAGTGGGCGGCAGGCTTCGGCCAGCGCTTCGGTCTCGTTCACGTAAACTTTGACACGCAGAGTCGCACACCCAAGCGCTCGTTCGCCTGGCTGCAGCGCCTCATCGGCGGTCGAACCCGCTAGCTGTGCCTGCGGGTTCGCCGCGGCTTCGGCTGCGGCTGGCCTCGGCGAGACGAAACCGTTACCGCGGTTAACCTGCTCGAAACACCGTCATGAAGAACGCGAAACGCGCGCTGGGTAAAGTCACCCTCACCCATACTCCTTCAGAGACAGGCATTCCTCCATGTCAGCACGCTTCAGCTTCACCTCGCGGCGCAAAGCCGCCGTCACTATCGCTGCCGCGGGCCTCGTGCTCGCCCTCGCCGGTTGCTCGGGCTCTACCCCGGCCGCCGACGGCGACAGCGAAAGCCTCGGCGACCTGGCCCTGCAGCTCTCCTGGATCAAGAACGAGGAGTTCGCGGGCGAGTTCTTCGCGCTCGACAAGGGCTACTACGAAGAGGCCGGCCTCGGCGAGGTCAGCATGGCCGCCGGTCCCTCGACCGGTAGCGCCGAGCTGCTCTCCGGCACCGCGGATGTCGCCCTGAGCGACGCGATCTCGATCGGCACCGTCGTCGCGAACGAGGAGGCCCCGCTCAAGATCATCGGCGCCACGTTCCAGAAGAACCCCTTCACCATCCTGTCGCTCGCCGACGGTGGCAACATCCTCACCCCCGAAGACATGGTCGGCAAGAAGATCGGCGTTCAGGCGTCGAACACCTCGCTGTTCGAGGCGCTGCTCGCCGCGAACGACGTCGACCCGTCGTCGCTCACGATCGTGCCCGTGCAGTACGACCCGTCGGTGCTCGTCAACGGCGACGTCGACGGCTTCGTCGCGTACCTCACCAACGAGGCCATCTCGGTCGCGGCGCAGGGCTACGAGGTCTCGAACCTGCCGTTCGCCGACAACGGCCTGCCGTTCGTCGCCGAGACCATCACGGTCACCGACCAGACGCTCGCCGAAGACCGCGAGAAGCTCAAGGCCTTCCTGGTCGCCGAGATCAAGGGCTGGAGCGACGCCGTCGCCGACCCCGACGCCGCTGCCGAGCTCGCGCTCGAGCTCAACGGTGCCGAGGCCGTGCCCGACATCGAGGCCTCCAAGGCCGGCGCCGCCGCTCAGGTCGACCTCATCGTCTCCGAGGAGACCGAGGAGAACGGCCTGTTCACCATCAGCGACGACCTCCAGGAGCAGACCGTCAAGACCCTCGCCGCGGCGGGCATCACGATCGAGGCATCCGACCTCTTCGACCTCTCGCTTCTCGCAGAGGTCTACGAGGAGAACCCCGAGCTCGTCGCCTACGCTAAGTAGCTCGCGCCGTTCACAGAACGGCGTCTCTCAGAACAAAGGACCTACCCCGTGACCACAACCACGGCTGTCGACGGTGCCCAGGGAGTTGCCCTGGGCACCGGCATCCAGATCAGCGACCTGCACAAAGAGTTCCGCATGGGAACGAAGGGTGTGGTGGCGCTGGAGAACGCCAACCTGCACACCGACAAGGGCACGTTCCTCGCCCTTCTCGGACCCTCGGGTTGCGGTAAGTCCACCATCCTGCGCATCCTCGCCGGGCTCGAAGACCCGACGTCGGGCACGACCCGCGTCGACGGCAAGAGCCCGAAGGAGCTGCGCAAGAACAACGAGCTCGGCATCGCGTTCCAGGATCACGCGTTGCTCCCTTGGCGCAGCGTGATGTCGAACATCCGCCTGCCGTTCGAGATCGCGGGCAAGAAGGCCGACCAGGCCTACATCGACGAGCTCATCGACCTCGTCGGCCTGCGCGGCTTCGAGAAGGCCAAGCCCGCCCAGCTGTCGGGCGGGATGCGCCAGAGGGTGTCGATCGCCCGTTCGCTCGTGATGAAGCCGTCGGTGCTGCTGCTCGACGAGCCCTTCGGCGCTCTCGACGACATGACCCGCCAGCGCCTCAACCTCGAGCTGCTGCGCATCTGGACCCAGAAGCCGGCAACGACCCTGCTCGTGACCCACGGCATCTCCGAGGCGATCTTCCTCTCCGACCAGGTGGCCGTCATGAGCCCGCGCCCCGGCCGCATCAAGGAGATCATCGACATCGACCTGCCCCGGCCGCGCCTGCCCGAAATGCAGCGCACGCCCGAGTTCCACGCCTACGTCGACCACGCCTCCGACCTGCTCTTCGGCGCCGGCGGCGCCGCGATCGACGAGTGACGCGCACCGTGCGTAGGTTCGCTCTTCCCCCGTGGGCCGTGGGACTGCTCGGCCTCGCGGCGCTCGTCGCCGTGTGGTGGATCCTCGCCCTCACGGTCTTCGGCCCGCGCGGCGAAGGCAACTACGCGCCGATCCCGACCCCTCCCCAGGTCATCGAGGCGCTCTTCGCCGACGGCTTCGGCTTCTACTGGACCTCATTCTCGGTCACCATGACCGAGGCGGGTCTCGGCTACCTCTGGGGCAACGGCCTCGCGCTCGTGCTGTCGGCCATCGTGCTCGTGCTGCCGTGGCTCGAGGGCGTGCTGACGCAGATCGCCGTCATCACCTACTGCATCCCGATCGTCGCTATCGGCCCGCTCGTGCTCATCATCCTCGGGGGTGCCAAGGCGCCCGGTGACCCGTCGAGCACGGCGATCTTCCTCGCCGCGTTCTCGGTGTTCTTCACGACCGTGGTGGGCACACTCCTCGGACTCAAGGCCGCCGACAAGGCGTCGCTCGACGTCGTGAGCGTCTACGGCGGCTCCAAGTTCACGCAGCTGCGCAAGGTGCGCCTCATCGCGGCGCTGCCCGGCATCCTCAGCTCGCTGCAGATCGCCGTGCCCGCCGCCTTCCTCGGTGCGGTTCTCGGCGAGTACTTCGGCAAGATCGACGTCGGCGTCGGTCCGATCCTCGTCGGCGCCGCCGTAACACTGAACTCGCCGCGCGTCTGGGTGATCTTCTTGCTCTGCGCCCTCGTCGCCATCATCGGCTACGCGGTGCTCGGGCTCGTCGGCCGGCTCATTGCGCCGTGGTCCACCGGAAAGGCGGCGTGACCGTGACCCAGACCGCCGTACACACCCCCGCCGGCGCGCCGACCCAGTCTGTCGCCGACCTGCGCAAGCAGGTGCGGTCGACCGCGCTCAGGTCGCTCGGACGGGCAGTGGGCAAGAGCGTGCTCATCGCGCTCGGCACCTTCGCCCTCGTCATCGGCGCCTGGATCGCCGTGCTCGCCCTCTTCGGCATCTCGCCCTACATCGCCAAGGGCCCGCTCGAGGTGTGGCAGTTCCTGTTCGTCGACGCAGACGCCGCCGCGAACCGGGACGTGCTCGGTGCCAACCTCGGCGTGACCATGGGGCACGCCCTTACCGGCTTCGTCGTCGGACTCGTCGTCGCCATCCTCGGCGCCATCCTGTTCCGTGTGTCGAAGGGCGCCGAGAGCGCGCTGATGCCCGTCGCGATGCTGCTGCGCTCGGTGCCGCTTATCGCCCTCGCTCCGGTCATCATCCTGATCTTCGGAACCGGCTCACAGGCATCCGTCGCCGTCATCGGCGGAATCGTCGTGCTCTTCCCGGCTCTCGTCACCATGGTCTTTGGCCTGAAGGCGGCGTCGCCGCAGATGCTCGACGTCGTGGCGGTCTACGGCGGGGGCACGCTCACGGCCGTGCGCAAGGTCGCCCTGCCCGGTGCTCTGCCGTCGCTGTTCGCCGCCATCCGCATCTCGGTGCCGGGCGCCATCACCGGTGCGCTGCTCACCGAGATGCTGTCGACCGGCGACGGCGTGGGCTTCTCGACACTGCAGTACATTCCGCAGGCCAAGTTCGCCGACCTGTGGGCCTCGGTCGTGGTGGTCACCGCGATCTCGCTCGTGCTCTACTTCGTCGTGCAGGTGCTCGAGACGGTCGTGCTCACCCGCATGGGCATGACGACCGACCGCAAGAACTAGGTTCCCCCGAGGGAGCTCTCGGCGCGCACGTGTAGGCCGCGAGTTCGCCCAGAGCCTAGACACAACGCCATGTAGCTGAGGGCCTCTCCTCTATAGTTGCCGGTATGGAAATCCTTATCGTTGTCGGTGCAATCGTGCTGCTCCTCATCATCGCGGGCGTGTACCTCTGGGCCACCTACAACGGACTCGTGACGCTCAACGTGCGCGTCGACGAGGCGTGGAGCGACATCACCGTGCAGCTCAAGCGCCGTGCCGACCTGCTGCCCAACCTCATCGAGACGGTCAAGGGTTACGCGGCTCACGAGAAGGGCGTCTTCGAGGCCGTCACCAAGGCCCGCGCCGAGTCGATCAGCGCATCGACCCCCGCCGAGGCGTCGGTCGCCGAGAACCACGTGCAGTCCGCGCTGAAGAGCGTCTTCGCCGTGGCCGAGGCCTACCCGCAGCTCCAGGCGAGCCAGAACTACCTGCAGCTGCAGGGCGAGCTCGTCGACACCGAAGACAAGATCCAGGCCTCGCGCCGTTTCTACAACGGCGGCGTGCGCGAGCTGAACACCAAGATCAAGGTCTTCCCCAACACCCTCTTCGTTCGCGGACTCGGATTCTCCGAGCGCGAGTTCTTCGAGGTCTCCGACGCGGCGGCCATCGCGGAACCGCCCCGCGTGCAGTTCTAG
>NZ_JBKKAD010000144.1:0-23382 GCF_046714715.1 Conyzicola sp.
ACGGGTAGACCGGGCCGGTGTTGCCGCGGCCCATCATTAGGTCGACGCGGCCGTCGGCCACGTGCTGCAGCATCGCGTAGTCCTCGGCGATCTTCACGGGGTCGTTCGTGGTGATGAGCGTGGTCGCGGTGGAGAGGATGAGCCGCTCGGTCTTCGCGGCGATGTAGCCGAGCATCGTCGTCGGGCTCGAGGGCACGAACGGCGGGTTGTGGTGCTCGCCGAGCGCGAACACCTCCATGCCGACCTCTTCGACCTTCTGCGCGATGGTCAGGATCGCCTTGATGCGCTGATGCTCCGTCGGCGTCGAGTCGTTGGTGGGGTCGGTCGTCACGTCTCCGACGGTGAAGATTCCAAACTGCATTCCTGTGCCTGTGCTCATGATGTGGTGCCCTCCCGGGTTGTCCGTGCAATTCTATACGTTTGCATGTATGTGAGAACGGATGTCGCGGCGAATCTATTCCCGCCGGTCGTCGTCCACAGACCACCCGGCGATACCGGGGGTCGTCGGCGCACATTTCTGCTGCAGCCGGAAGAAGGTGGCCTCGTCGACCGGGCTGCTGAACGTGGAGTACGGATTCCACAACCACGAGCCGTCGGCGTGCTGCTCGAGGAAGCCCGCCCTGGTCGGCGGGCTCTCGACCTCGTAGCCCTCGGCGGCCAGGCACGGGATGAGCCAGCGCGTGAAGTAGCCGTAGATGTACTCGAGCTGCTCGTCACTCAACCGGTCGATGGAGGGGAAGCGCGCGCTGCAGCCGTAGAACGCGAGATGCTGCTGCGGGGTGGTCTCGGCGCCGTCACCATTGACCATGGTCATGTCGAGGCCCGCCTCGCCGACACCCCACCCGTTGAAGCCCGCCTCGGACATGCACGCGCCGAAGCCGGCCGAGAAGCCGTTCGCGTCGCCGAACTCCTCGACCTCGATCTGCGGCCGATCCACCACTCCCTCGAGGCCGGTGAAGTGCCACTGCCGGTCGAGTTCGGCGCGCACGAGCTCGTCGACCTCCGTCGCGGTCGGTCCGGTGGGCAACGGTGCCGCTTCGGAGCATCCGGCCAGCCCCGCCGCCACCACGACCGTCACGACCGCGGCCAATGCGGCGGACCCTGGCACCCTCATCCCCCTATTCTTGCGCTTTTCTCACTCTCACCGGTACGCGAATTCCGACCAGCCGGGAATACCGAGCAGGGTCGGCGGGCAGTCGCGCTGGAGTTGCCGCAACGCGTGGGGGTCGGACGGGAGGTCCTCTAGGGCCCGGTACGGATTCCACCGCCCCATCGGCGGATGAGCCGTCGCGAACGCCTCGCGGGTCGGCGCATTCTGCACGTTGAATCCGCGTGTCTCGAGGCAGGGGATCAACCAGCGCGCGTAGTAGTCGTAGACGAAGTCGAGCTGGTCGCGTGTGAGCAGGTCGACCGTCGGGTACTCGGCGAAGCACCAGTAGAAGGCGAGCTGGTCGCTCGCACTCGGCGTGCCGCCCTCGACGAACAGCCCGGTTCCGTCGTCGTATCCCCACTGCGGGATCCCGGCGCGGTCCATGCATTCGGTCATCAGCCGGCCCCACTCGCGCTCCGTGACGATCGGTCTCGGCTCGAACGCGGGTCGCACGACGACGCCCTGCAGGTCCGAGAGCCGCCACTGCCGGTCGAGCTGCGCGCGCACGGCCGCCTCCAGCTGGGCGTCCGTGAGTGCCCGGGGGAGGTCGCGCTGCAGGCTGCACCCGCCGAGCACCAGGGTGGAGAGCGCGAGAACGGATGCCGCGGCCGCGGCCACTCGGAACGCCATCTTTCTCACCCTCCGATTGTCCCGCGTGCGCGCGCCCGGCGGCTATCCCTCCCGGCGCTTCCAGCGCATCAGGCCCTTCCAGCGCATCAGGCCAAGGGCCGCGAGCAGCACTCCGGTCGCGATGCCGGCGCCCAGCAGGGTGTCGAACAGGCGCTCGCTGACGATCAAGTCGACCTGTGCTGTGCCGGCCTGGGCTGTTCCGGCCTGCGCTGTTCCGGCCTGGGCGGCGATCGTGAGCGCGAGCGGCGTGATGAACACGAGCGCCAGGCCGTAGTTGCGGATGACCACGAGCTCGACCACGAACTGCAGCGCCATCAGCAGCAGGCCGAGCCACACCCCGCTCGGGTTCGCGAGCGACACGACGGCGAACAGGGCGAGGCCCACGAGGGTTCCCAGCACGCGGTGAACGCCGCGCAGGGCCGTGAGGCGCAGGCGGTGCCCGTTCTGCAGGATGGCGACGACGGCCACGACGACCCAGTACGAGCGGTGGATGCCGAGCGGGGCGGCCACCACCACGGCGATCGCGGTCGCGACGATCAGCCGCACGAGGATGATCCGGGTGGTCTCGTCGACAACGAACCGCATCGGTTCGTTCTCGACCAGGGCGTCGGCGGCCCGCACCCGTGGCAACAGCAACGGCGCGAGCACCACCGCGTAGGCGATCGCGAGCCCCAGCGCGAGCATTCCGAGTACGAGCCAGCCGTCGACGCCGCCCCCGCCGAGCGCGTGCGGGCCCGCGACGTGGCCGCTCACCCCGGCGACGAGCACGAAGAACAGCGCACCGGGCGGGCCGACACTCAGCCCGAGGCAGACCACCGACGACGCTGCCGCCACCGCGAACAGCACGATCAGGCCGAGAACCAGGCTGCCGGATGCGGCTATGCCGAGGGCCGAGGCGGCGAGGAACCCGAAGGCGAGCAACGGCAGCCTGCGTGCCCGGTCGCCGCGACTTCGCGTCGTGAGGTACAGCGCGAGGAAGGCGCCGCTGCTGGCGAGCAGACCGAGTTCGGCGCGACCGGCGAGCGCGAATCCGACGGTCGGGATGCCGATCGCGACGGCGGCCTGGATGGCGACGTGCAGGCGGGGCGGACTCGGGCGCAGCTCGAAAATGCTGCGCAGGTCGGAGCGGAAGGTCATGGGTCTCCGATACAGATAAAGCAGTAGCTAGGTTACAACTCCAGCGTTCGGGCGGCCGCTTCGGTCAGCGCGACGCCGTAGCTGCGGCCGTGCCCTGCGGCGTGCACCGCGAGCGGGTGCAGCTGGTGCACGGGAACCCTGTCGCGCCACCCCGCGCGCAGCGGCTCCCCCAGGTTGGCCGCGCTCGCGTCGTACGCCGCGAGCACGCGCTCGAGGAAGGGACATCCGAACAGCGCCAGCATCGCGAGGTCCGTCTCACGGTGACCGCCGTGGGCGGCCGGGTCGATGAGCACCGCCTCCACGCCGTCGCCGTCTGGCTTCGGCGACCAGAGCACGTTGCCGGTCCACAGGTCGCCGTGCAGCCGGGCGGGCGGCTCGGAATTGTCGAAGTCGCCGTTTGCGATGCGGTCGCAGGCGGCTCGGATGACGCGTTCCTCACCCTCGTTCACGGTGCCGGCCTCCACGGCGACGCGCAGGTACGGCAGCACCCGGTCACGGGCGTAGAAGCTGCCCCAGCGGGTCTGCCGCGCCGACGTGAGGGGGCGGCGGCCGATGAACAACGGGCCGGTGTGGCCCTCGGGCGGTGACCCGAACGCGGCGGCCCCGGCGGCGTGGGTGCGGGCGAGCGCCGCTCCGAACGCATCGGCGGCTTCGGCGGTCGGGGTCACCTCGGCTATGCGTTCCAGCTCGATCTCGCCGGGCGCCACGCGGATCACACCGGCGACGCGCACACCGTCGGACGCCGCCGCCAGCCAGGCCAGTCCGGCGGCCTCGGCATCGAAGAATCCGGCAGGAGCATCCGGTCTGCTCTTTATGAACGTGGGCATGATCTCTATTAGCGCGTTAAACCACGAAAGCCGCCATCCCGGGGGATGACGGCTTCCGTTCCAAGAACAGGTTCGTTCCTAGCGGAGCAAACTAGCGGCGCAGTCCGAGACGCGCGATCAGCGAGCGGTAACGCTCGATGTTCACGTCTGCGAGGTAGCCGAGCAAGCGACGACGCTGGCCGACCAGCAGAAGCAGTCCACGACGCGAGTGGTGGTCGTGCTTGTGCTCTTTCAAGTGCTCGGTGAGGTCCAGAATTCGTGCGGTCAGCATAGCGACCTGCACTTCGGGGCTTCCCGTGTCACCAGGGTGAGTGGCGTACTCGTCGATGATTGCTTTCTTGGCATCTGGTGCTAAAGGCATAGATGGCCCCTTTCCCTCGTTGCGCGGTGCCGGTCACAGAATGTGCCGGCTCTCTTTATCCGCGGCCGTTTGACGGCAACCTTGGGAGTTTAGCAGGTTTGGGATGGGTGGCGGGGCGGTCGTCTAGTCCTCCACAGGCTGGCGGCTGGCGAGGGGGCCGTGGAAAGTCGTTCTTGGTGTCGGTGGGGTCGCTTTTCATGTGGGCATGAACGAAGCAGAGAACGATCCGGCCGCCGACGCGTACTCCGCGTCGGCCGACGGTGGCGGGGGTTTGTGCGACCCGCCACCCGATGTTATTCCTCCCGCTCCCGGTCTCGATCCTCACCCCAGTCTCGATCTCGATCCCGGTCTCGATCCCGATCCCGGTCTTGCGGACTACCGCGCCGCGCTCGATGACGTCGAGGCGGCCGAGCGCGCCATCGCCACCGCGCATGCGGCGCGGGCGGCAGCCATCGACCGGCTGCGGGTCCGCAGCGAGCAGATGTCGTTCGCGGCGAGTGAGTCGCCGGGCGACCACGGCTGGAGTGAGCGGGTGTGCGCCGAGAAGATCGTCGTGATGGAGCTCGTCGGCGTGCTGCGCGTGAGCGACAACACGGCGCGCAACCTGGTCTGGGAGAGCAAGTTTCTTATGAACCAGTTGCCCGAGACCCTCACGGCACTGAGGGAGGGCTCGATCAGCTACCCGCACGCTCGCGTGATGATCGACCAGGGTTCGTCGGTGCCCGACGAGAGCGTCGAAGAGTTCGAGCAGACCCTGCTGCCCACGGCGAAGGAGGTCACGGTGCCGAAGCTCAAGAAGGCGGCGATCCGGTTGCGCGAGAAGCTGCAGCCCTCGTCGAGTGTCGAGCGCCACATCGAGGCGGTTGAGAAGCGCACCGTGTGGTTCGAGCCGGGCGACGACGGCATGGCCGTGATCGGCGCGACCCTGAGCGCGGAGGTCGTGCAGGCCATTCGCGACCGGCTCGCGACGATCGCGAGCGCACCCACGATCGCGGGCGACGAACGCACGATGGCGCAGAAGCGGGCAGACGCCTTCACCGACCTGCTGCTCACCGGCGACACCTGCGAGGCCACAACAGAGGGCACGGGCGGGCCGCGACCGAACGTGGGGCACGGCATTCGGCCGAAGGTGTTGGTGACCGTTCCCGTCATGACGCTGCTCGGCCGCAGTGACGAGCCGGGCGATCTCGAGGGGTACGGGCCGATCGATCCCGAGACCGCCCGGCAGATCGCGGCGACGGCGCCGAGCTTCACCCGGTTGCTCGTGCATCCGGTATCGAGCGCGATCCTCGACTTCGACCGCACGACGTATGCCGTGCCCGCGGATCTCAAGAATGTGGTGCGCGTGCGCGACGGAGTCTGCCGGGCGATCGGGTGCGAGCAGCCGGCGACACACGCCGAACTCGACCACACGCGCGCGTGGGCCGGGGGCGGCACCACCAAGCTCGGCAATCTCGCCTGCCTCTGCGCCGATCACCACAGGGTGAAGACCCACACCCGCGTGAAGATGCGCAACCTGCCCAACGGCGACATCGAGTGGGAGTTGCCGAGCGGCCGCACCTACCTGACGCATCCGGCTACCCACCTTCCGGAGGCCGCATAAACGGAGGGTAGGACGCTCTGAGGGCGAGCCGGTGGAGCCGGTGCTGGCTACGCGCCGCCGATCAGCTTCGACACGATCTCGGGGATGAACGGCGCAAGCAGCAGCGTCGCTCCGACCACGCCGGTGAGGAAGGCGAGGGCTCCGAGCAGCGACCAGGCTCGCCGCCGCGCCTGCGCCGCGTCGACCTCGGCCTGGAGGGCGGCGAATTGCTGCTCGTAGTCGCCTTCGGCGTGCCCGCGACTCTTGGCCGGCACGGCATCCTCGTCCACCAGCGTCGTCCAGGTGTCGCGTCGTGCCGCGGCCCAGGTGATGCGGGCGACCGTGGCATCCGTCTGCATTTGCGGCTGACGTCGGATCCAACGGAGGATTTCCGTCGCATCCAGAACCGTCACGTCCGGCTTCTTGCGCGTGAGCGAGGCCGGATCCACGAGGACGATGAGCGGCGTGACCGACACCGGCGTGCCCGTCACGTCGGTGAGCAGTCGGGCTGCCCGCTGCGCTTCGAAGGTCGAGTGGTGGATATGGGCGAGCTTTTGACCGTTGACCACGAACGTCGTGCCGGCCGCCCACACCTTCTTGCCCCCGTGATTCTTGGTGTTGATCGTGAATGTTCCGCAGGGGCCGATCAGAACGTGGTCGATGTCGGCACCGGCCGAGCCGACCGGCACCGCGTGGAGAACCGTCCACCGCGGGTCGAGCTTGCCGAGGACGCGCGCGACCTGCAGTTCGCCGACGGCGCCGCGATACCAGCTGAGGGCATCCGGATGCAGCGGCTCGCGTCCGAACACACGGGCGAGTGCGGTGCGTTCCGGAGCGCTCGACTGGACGCGGAGGCACTCCTTCATCACGGCGAAGGCGGGAACGCGCGAGCGCAGGGAGCCGGCCGCGGCGAGCGCGAGCTCGTGCTCGAGCGCGGATGTGGGTGGGAGAGCGGGGCTGAGGGCGAGAGTCAGGCCAGACACGGGAGCCGGGCCAGACGCGAGAGTCGGGCCCGACACGGGAGCCGGGCCGAGCGCGAGTGCCGGGCCGGTCGCGGCAACCGACGCGACTGGCGCTGCCGATGCGGGAGCCACGAACGCCTTCGACGCGATCGCCTGCACGGCGAGCTGTGGCGCGCTCGGGCGGACTTTCGACAGCGACGGCTCGGCGAATTCGGGCGGCGCGACGAGGGCGGGCGGAGCGGACGGGACGGACGGCACAGCCTGCGCGCCGTCCTGTCTGATGTCGGTCATGTGTCCCCCACTTCCACCACCGAGGCTACGGGTGCCGCTCCCCCGCGCACAGACCCAGAACGGGGCGCGACCAGCATCTTCCCCGTGAACGGGAACGGGCGGGCGGCGCACGACGCAACGCGGCCCCGCCGATCGGGGGGATCGACTGGGCCGCTTGCTCTGTACGGTGGCACTACGCGGCGGGTCCTGCCATCAGCGTCACCTCCACGGTGCTCGCGACGCCGTCGGCGGTCGTGTAGCCGAGCGTCACCGAATCGCCCACCTCGTGCGCTGCGATCGCGGCACTGAGCACCTCCGATGCGCTGAGGGTGTCGGTGGCGGTGACGGCAACGCCGTCCACGGACGTGATCACGTCGCCCGCGACCAGACCGGCGCCCGCCGCGGGAGTTCCCGCGATGGAGCCGCCCAGAGTGACGCCCACGGACCCCTGAGTGGTGGCGAGCTGCACCCCGAGGAAGGCCGGCGCACCGATCGATACGTTGCCCGTCTCGTCACCGGCCAGTATCTGCTCGGCGATCGTCATGGCGGTCGCGATGGGGATCGCGAACCCGGTGATGTCGGCGGTGCCCGACGACGCGGCCGTAACCACGCCGGTCACCTCGCCTTCGGCGTCGACGAGCGGCCCGCCCGAATCGCCGGAGACGACGTCGGCGTCGATCTGGATCAGACCGGTCAGGCTTTCGGATGTCCCGGTGCCCTCGTTGCCGACGGTGATGCTCTCGTCCAGCGCGGTCACCGTGCCCGCGGCGGCCACGAGGTCGCCGGTCCCTTCGGCGTTGCCCACGGAGGTGATCGCGTTGCCGACCGCGAGGGTGTCGTCGTCGATCGCGGCCGCGGTCAGCCCCGACACGGCCTTACCGGAGGACGTCACCAGCTGCAGCATGGCGATATCGTCCGTGGCATCCGTACCGACTACGTCGGCCCGAAACGTGTCGCCCGTCGACTCGATCGTCACCTCGATGCTCGTCGCACCCTCGACCACGTGGTTGTTCGTGAGGATCTGGCCGCTCGAGGTGAGGACGACGCCCGTGCCAGCGGCCTGCGAGGTCTCGCTGTAGTAGAGGTCCGACACGATGGTGACCACTCCGAGCTTCTGCGCGTCGGTCGCGGCCGTTGCGGTGGCGCTGGTGCTGGTCGCGGTTTCGGTTCCCGTTCCGGTTCCGGCGCTCCCCCCGAACGGCGCCGTCTGCTGGAAAGTACCCGGCTGGGCCGAGCCGTAACCGCCGAGGCCGCCCTGCGCGAGCGAGCTCTGGTTCAGCGCCGCGATCGAGGCGGCGTGGTCGGCGGCCGCGATCCCGGCGCCGAGCGCCACTCCGCCACCGCCGATGCAGAGCGCGAGCGCCGTCGCCCCGCCGACGACGAAGAGGGTCGTGCGCTTGCGACGGGCGCGCCCCGACGCGGGTACCAGCGGAGGATCCGACTCCGTCGAGGTGACGACGTGAGCGGGAACGACGGGTGCGGTGTTCTCTGCCATGGGTGCTTCTCCTGTGCGTGTGGGCTAGTGAGACCAGAACACCCCGGTTTCCTATGGACGGCGTATGACGCAGCCGATACCGGGCACCATGCCGGCCATGAGTTGCCGGTGTAGGTCCCGCTCTCGAAACGCTGGCCGTGACATCCGATACCGGCTGCGCACCGTACTCTCGTAGCTGGGCCGTCCGCTTCCGGGCGGATGAGCGCGCAGATCATGCGGATGACGCGGAGGGACGGCCATGGGCGAAGCGTGGATTCTCGACCTTCTGTTGCTCGCACTGCTCGCCGGCTACGTCGTCGCCGGGTACCGCCGCGGCCTGCTGCACAGCGCGTTCGCCCTGATCGGGGTGGCGGTCGGCGCCGTCGTGGCGTACTTCGCGATCCCCCTCGTCGGCTCGTGGGTACCGGAACCGATGTGGCGCATCGTGGCGACGGTCTTCGTCGCGATCGCGCTCGTGGTGTTCGGGCACTCGCTCGGCGCGTCCGTCGGGCGGTCGATCCGATCAAGCCTGAAGCGTTCGCCGCTGCGGTTCGTCGACCGCGTGCTCGGCGCGATCGTGAACGGCGTCGCCGCCGCGCTCATCGCGGCCCTTCTCGCACTCAGCGTCACCGCGCTCGGCGTGCCGGCGCTGTCGCAGGCCATCGGCGCGTCGACTGTGCTGCGCGGCATCAGCGACGTCACACCCGACCCCGTCGAGGGGTTCCTGGCCCAGCTGCGCGCCACCGTCGTCGACGACGGACTCCCACTCATCACCGAGGCGCTCGGCGGCGTCACCACGTCGCCGGACCTGCCCCGCGGCGACACGTCCTCCGACGCGCTGATCACCGCCGCGGCGTCGGTCGTGCGCATCACCGGCAACGCCTACGAGTGCGGCCAGAACCAGACCGGCAGCGGATTCGTCGTCGCCACCGACCGGGTCGTCACCAACGCGCACGTCGTCGCGGGCGTCACCGAGCCCATCGTCGAGGTGCCGGGCGGACGGGCGCTCCCCGGCCGGGTCGTCTACTTCGACCCCGCGAAAGACCTGGCCGTGATCGCGGTCAGCGGCATGACGGCGACGGCGCTGCCGGTGGCGCCGAACCTCGAGCGCGGAGCCGTCGGCGTCGTCGACGGCTACCCCTACGGCGGGCCCTTCAGCACGAAGCCGGCGAAGGTGTTGTCGATCGCGACGACATCGGTCGACGACATCTACGGTGACTCGGCCAGCAGCCGCGAGATCTACACCCTCGCCGCCGATGTGCGCGAGGGCAACTCGGGCGGACCCCTCATCTCCACCGACGGAGCGGTCGTCGGCGTGGTCTTCGCGAAGAGCGCGGATCTCGCCAACGTCGGCTACGCGCTCACGGCGAACGAGCTCGCTCCCGTCGCCGCCCAGGCGCCCGGGCTCGCCGCGACGGTCGCGTCGGGAGCGTGCGTGCGGGGATAGCCGACCTGGTCGCGGCCGTCCGCAGACCGACCTCGCCCTAAACTTTCGTCACGATCTTCCGCCCGTCGCGGGTCAGTGCCAGCATGGGCGCTATGACTTACGAGCAGAACGTCGTCCCCGGTCTTCCGTCGTCCTTCATCAGCGTGCACCGCGGCGAACTCGTCGCCGTCGCGGTCATCGGCATCGTGCTGGGCATCATCGCCCTCGTCTGGCCGGACGCGACCCTCGTGACCATAGCCATTGTCTTCGGCATCTACCTCGTGGTGTCGGGCATCTTCCGCATCACCGTGGCGTTCCTCGCGCACGACTCCAGCACCGGGATGCGCTGGTTCACCGGCATCCTCGGTCTGCTCGTGGTCGCCGCGGGCGTCTACTGCCTCGCGAGCCCCGAGCGCTCGCTGGTGGTGCTGGCGTTCGTGATCGGCTTCGGCTGGATCGCAGAGGGGGTCATCGACATCATGGCGGGAATCCAGGGCGTGGTCTCCCCACGGTGGCTCGCGCTCGTGAGCGGCGTGATCTCGATCATCGCGGGCATCATCACCTTCACGCTGCCAAGTCTGGCGGTATCGGCATTCCTCATCTTCGGCGCCATCCTGCTGATCGTCGTCAGCGTCTCGACGCTGCTAACCCTGCCGCGCCGGCACAGCGTCGCGAGCATGTAGGTCGCGAGCATGCAACAAGACCCGTGATCAGGCCTGCCAGGGCATGGCTTCCGATCGCACGGTCTCGCCCGTCACCGCCGCCTCGTCGATGAGCAGGCCCAGGTAGTGATCGTGGCTCGCCTCGGCGAGCGGGTAGAACGGCTCCCCCGTCGCCACGAACACCGACATCCGGTGCATCGACTCGGCGACCGCGATCTCGTCGTCGTTGAGCCGCGCCGGCGCGAACCGGTTCTCGAAGTAGACCTCGGTGTGCAGCGTCACACGACGCAGGTAGTTGCCCGACAGCTCGCTCTCGACCCCGGTGACGTCGCGCTGCAATTCGCCGGTCACCGGGTCGCCCGGCCCGGCCAGGTGGCTCACCGTGTTGTCCCAGATCTCGCCGCGGTCGCCGCGCACCGACAGGTGACGCGACCGCACCGGCGAGAAGTACTGCTCGTCGGTGAAGTCGAAGACGGCGCTCTTCGCTCCGAATCTCAGGAGCGCCACGGTTCGTCTGCCCGGCACCGGTTCGAGCGTCTCCTTCCAGCCGACTCGTCCGTTCGACGACAGCAGCGGGTCGGTCAGCCCGTCGGCGCGCACGGTGACCGGCTCGAATCCGACGTCGAGGTAGAGCCGGGCGAGGCTGACGCCGTGGTAGCCGTGCGCGACCGAGACGCGGGCGCTGGACACCTCGCCGATCAGGCCCGACCGCACGACGGCGAGACGGGCGGCGTGGTGGGGCTGCAGGTGGTACTGCTCGGCGACCTGCACGCCGGCGCCGCCCACACTCCCCCACAGTGAGCGCAGAGCCGCGACATCCGGAGCCGGAGGCGTTTCACTGAGCACCGGTATGCCCGCGGCCACGAGCGCCTCGATGAGCTCGGGCACGGCGTCCCACGGCGCGGAAACCACGACGTAGTCGAAGTCGTTCTTCACGAAGTCGGCGAGGCTGGTGCCGGTCGGGACGCCCCATTTCTGACCGACGGATGTCGCGGACGCCTCCGTTCGCACGAGCACCCGCGCGACCACGAAGCGCTCGGGAAGGTCGCGGGCGATGCGCAGAAAGTACTCCGCCCGCCAGCCGGCTCCGATGAGGCCGATGACGGCGGGCTGTGCTGTACCGGGCTGTGCTGCGGCGGGCTGTGCTGTGGCGGGCTGTGCTGTGGGCTGTGCTGTGGGCTGCGGCATTGCGGCCTTCCTGTGGAACGGGCTAGCGGCCGCCGAGGGCGCCCAGTGCGTTCAACAGTATCGAGTAGGTCACCAGCACGAAGCCGCCCGCACCGACGAGCGTCAGCACGGTCGCCCAGATCACCTGCAAGCGCCACGCACGGCGCACCTGCGTCCGCACCGCGGCGAAACGTTCGCGCAGCGCGTCCTTGTCGCCGACGGGCTCGGCGTCGGGCTGCCAGGTCGTCGCCAGCTGCGCGGCCGCTCCGATGGCCGTGACCTGCGCCGGACCGAGCACGACGGGTCGGGCGAGCAGCCACTGCACGAGCGACGCGGTCGACAGCACGGTCACGTCACGGTGCTTCTCGCGCACGGTGATGCTCTTCGCCGCGACGACGGCGAGGATTCCGGCCACCTCGACCGGGATGCCGGACGCCGAGCCGAGCAGCCGTTCGACCCGCCCCATCTCGTACTCCATGTTGCGGATGTACGGATGGCGCACGCCCGACACGAGGAACGCGCGTTGCGACGCCCAGACCGCCTGCCCCGGGTGGCTCTTGGTGTTGATGATGAAGACGCCGCCCGGTCCGATCACGACGTGGTCGATGTCGGTGGTGCCTGTTCCGACCGGAAGGGCGTGCAGGACGACCCAGTCGTCTCCGAGACCCGCGAGGGCGTCGCCGACCTCGATCTCGCTCACGGCGGCGTCGTACCAGGGCCGCGATTCGGCGGTGAGCGGGCTGATACCGAGCACCCGGGCGAGACGCGAGCGCTGGGGCAGTCCGGCGTGCACGCGCAGCAGCTCGATGATCGCCGATTGGCCGGGCAGGTTGTCGAGCTGGGCGGGATCGCGCGCAGACCCTTCACCGTCCGTCATGGTCTTCCCTCGCCCGCGCGCCGCGTCTGGTGCAGCGCGGATCCCCGTCCCCGCCGCCCGACCCGTACTACTCTCGCCTACTTGGTGAGACGGAGGTACCCCCAAATATGAGGTGACGAACGCACGACGGGAAAAAGAACGCCGAGTTGACCCGGCCGAGCGACTGCGGGATCAGTGACTGCGGGATCAGTGACTGCGGGATCAGAGCACGATGCCGGCGGGCAGCGCGCGCGTCGTGACGAGGTGCAGTCGCTGCGTCGGCCTGGTCATCGCGACGTAGAGCGCTGCCGCCCCCCGCCCGATCTCGTCGATGATGAGCTGGGGCTCGACCACGATGGCGGCGTCGAACTCGAGGCCCTTCGACTCCTGCGGAGTGAGCACGGCGACGGCGCGGTTGAGACCGGCCGCTCCCAGCCCGACGTCGGAACCGAGCTTCTCGGCGAGGCGTGCGGTGATGGACTCGACGAGCGACGCGCTCGCGATCACCGCGATGGTGCCGAGCGCGTCGATGGCCCGGTCGCTCTCGACGGCGTCGGCGGCTGCCCCGAGCACGTCGGTCGTCTCGACGACGGCGACCGGCCACTCGCTCGAGCGCACCGAGCGCGACCGCGTGATCGACAGGCCGTGGGCGATCGCCATCGACTCGGCGGTCTCCGCGATCTGGGCCGGGGTGCGGTAGTTGACCGTGAGCTCCTCGAGCCGCCAGCTGTCGGCGAAGAGCGGCTGCAGGGCGTCGGCCCAGCTCGACGACGCCGCGGCGGCGCTCGCCTGTGCCACGTCGCCGACGATCGTGAACGACTTCTGCGGGTTGCGGCGGATGAGCACGCGCCACTGCATCGGCGACAGTTCCTGCGCCTCGTCGACCACGATGTGCCCGTAGGCCCAGGTGCGGTCTGCGGCGGCCAGGTCGGCGGTCGACCCGCGCTCGACCGCTGCCTCGAACCCGTCGGCGAGCGACTCGGCGTCGACGAGCCCCTCGACGCCCATGTTGCGGATCGACTGCTCGGCGTTCTCGATGTCGCGCTTGCGCTGCTGTTTGCGCTCCCGCTTCTCGGCGTCGCCGCCACCGCCCGCCGATCCGAGCAGCTCGGCCGCCTCGTCGAGCAGCGGCACGTCGCTCACCGTGAACGCGGCGTCGCGGTCGCGGCGCAGCAGGGCGCGCTTCTCGGGCGTCCAGTCGGGCGTGAGCGAGGCGAGCCACTGTGGACGCGCGTACAGGTCCTGCAGCAGCTTCTGGGGCGTGAGGGGAATCCACGCGGTGTTGAGCGCGACCTTCACGTCGTCGGCGGTGCGGATGTCCTCGCGCAGCCAGGCCTGGTCGCTGTCCTCGATGGTGTTGCCGTGGTCGCGCAGCTGAGCGGCGAGCTGCTTGCTCAGCGCGTTGATCGCGGCCTTGTTGAATGTGGCACGGGCGACATTGTGCGGCTTGCGCGTCTCCCACGCACGGTGCATGGCGTTCTGGATGAGTTGCGGCTCGACCGTGAGGTACTCGCCGTTGACCTCGAGCGTCTGCACATCGCGCGGAACGACCTGACGCGACTTCACGGCACGCGCGAGCAGCGCGGCCATGTCGAGCGAACCCTTCAGCACCGCGACATCCTGAGCATCCTCCGCCGCCGTGTCGAGTCCCGGATACAGCTGGCCGACGCTCGAGAGCACCACGCCGGTCTCGCCGAGCGAGGGCAGCACGGCCTCGATGTACTGCAGGAAGGAGCGGCTGGGTCCGACGATCAGAACGCCGGATGTCGCGAGCCGGTCGCGATACGAATACAACAGGTACGCGGCACGGTGTAGGGCCACGGCGGTCTTGCCTGTTCCCGGACCGCCCTGCACGACGAGCACGCCGCGAAGGTCGGACCGGATGATGCGGTCCTGCTCGGCCTGGATCGTCGCCACGATGTCGCCCATTCGGCCGGTGCGCTGCGCCGTCAGGGTCGCGAGCAGGGCGGCCTCGCCCTGCAGGTTGCTCGTGTCGCCCTCGAGCATCGCGGCGTCGAAGATCTCGTCGTCGACACGCACGACCTCGCGGCCCTTGCTGGTGATGTGCCGGCGGGCGCGAGCGCCGAGCGGCGTCGCAGCGGTGGCCTGGTAGAAGGCGCGGGCCTGGGGCACGCGCCAGTCGAGCAGGATCGGCTGCAGGTTCTCGTCGCGTAGCCCGATGCGGCCGATGTAGCGCAGCGTGGGGTCGTCGCCGACGGGCTCGAGCTCGAGGCGACCGAAGGCGAGACGCTCGTCGATCTCGGTGAGCTGGCTGACCCTGTCCTCGTAGATGCGGGCGAAAGCGTCGCGCTCCGAGCGGTTCTGGTGGGTGCCGCCCTGGTTGGTTCTGCGCACCGCCTCGAGTTGTTCCTTGGCGTCGTCGCGCAGTTCGTCGAGCCTCGCGTAGAGAGTCGCCACGTACTCGCGCTCACTGGTCAGATCGGCTGAAGCCACAACACACCCCTCGAAATCAGGGTATTCAGCCTACGTGGTTTGGGTGACCCGGATGTGCACGCCGCTATTGCTTTCCGGGCGGCGCGGGTGCACGATATTCGCAGAACAACTCGTCGCCCAGTTTTGAGCCGCAGGCAGTGCCGCGCCGCTGGGCGACGAGTTTTTTAACCCGCAGATTTCAAGCGGCTGACGCCGACTAGCGAGGCGCGTGAGAACCGGCGGGCGCACGCGACGCCACCGCGGCATTGAGCGCGGCGCGCGACGCCACGATCGAGGTGAGCAGAGCCGCTTCATCCGCCTCGGCACCGATACTCGCGCGACCGGTCACGATGCGCTGCCTCGTGAACGCGAGCCTCGTCGCATCCCTGGTGTAGGTGCGCATCACCCTGCCGACGCCGTACCGGTTGGCCCAGGCCTGCGCGCGGCGACGTCCGGCGCCGGTCGCGAGCGCGTTGATCTCGTCGCGGTTGAACCAGCCGACAGCGGCGTACTCGCTCAGCCGGTCATGGGTGAGGCTCGCCTCCTGACGGCGTAGGAACAGCACGATCAGCACCCCGAGGGCGAAGAGAGGGAACTGCACGATCGCGTAGTAGCCGTAGAAGTCGCTGACGAAGTAGAGCGACCCGTTCCAGAAGGCGTGCAGGAGCACCGCGGGGATGAGCCCGAGCAGGAAGACGCCGACGGCGCCCACCGCGCTCGTGCGACGGGCGGCGAAGCCGAGGGCGATACCGGTGCACGCGGTGAACATGACGTGGGCGAACGGCGACATGATGCCGCGGGCGATGAAGATCTCTACGAGCCCGCCGTCGACGTTGCCCGCGGTGAGCAGCTGCACGCCGAAGTAGAGGATGTTCTCGGTGAAGGCGAACCCGCCGGCCACCCAGGCGGCGTAGACGAGGCCGTCGATGGGGCCGTCGAAGTGTTTGCGCGCGAACCAGAAGATCAGCAGGAGGCCGAGGCCCTTGGCGCCCTCCTCCACGAGCGGCGCCTCGACCACCGACGCGAGGAAGTCGCGCGCACCCGCGCTGCCGCCGATCGCCGCGAGGATGGCGTTGAGCTGGGCGCCGACGATGAGCGCGACCGCGACGGACGCGGCGGCCCCCCAGAGAAACGCGAAGACGAGGATGCCCCGGGGCTCGGGCTCCCAGCGGTCGATCCAGTGCACCCCCAACAGCACGATGGCGAGCGGAACCAGGGCGAGGAAACCGCCGATCGCGAAGGCGACCGGCCCGAGCCCGGCGAAGAGGTAGGCGATGACGGCGAGTCCGATGAGCGCGACGACCGCGATGCCTACGACGCCGATCGCCGTGAGGCCGCGGCTGCGCTTCACTGGCTGATCGGGGGCGAGCCCCGACACCACGGACGCGGCCTGCCGCACCTCGACAGGCGCCTGGACGGGCGGGTTCGCGTCTGTCACGGGCGCAGGATCTGTCTCGGTCATGCAGCGACCTTACCGGTCGGGTGTTGCGCCCGGACTAGGCCGCAGCGGGCAACAGCACGATCGGGCTTGCCGCGACACGCTGCACGAGCTCGGCTCGCGCCCGCTCGGCGTCGGCGATCGGGTAGGTCGTGACGGGGATCTCGTCGAAGATGCCGCGCCGCACCTCGGCGAACACGTCGGCTGCCGCGATCTGCACGAGACCGTTGGCGTAGCGCCAGCGGCGCGCCGCGGCGAAGTCGTCCGCCGTGATCACGACGTCGGCCCTGTCGCCGGCTTCGACGACCTCGGCCCCGAGGTCGAGCACCCAGGCGGCGACGAACGCCGAGGCGCCGGTCTCGTCGTCCTCGATCACGACACGGTTGCCGCGACCCACCGAGTGCAGCTGCTTCACAACGGTGCGCGCGACTAACCCGAGGGGCAGGTAGGCGGCGGCCGCCTCGAGGGCGACGTCCTTCGGGAATCCGATCAGCTCACGCTCGGGCACGACGGTGCTGAGTCCACCGGTCGCGTACGGGCTGGTCTCCCCGACGGGCATGGCCGTGCGGTACGAGACGCGGTCGCCGGCCGCGAATCCGCCGGCGTCGGGGCCGACCGCGGAGACGAGACCCGAGGCCTGGATGCCGAGCGAGCTGAGGCCGAGGGCGCCGATGCGCACACGCACCTCACCCGTCTTCGGACGGGCGAGACCGTCGCGCGTGCGCGGGCGCGCGGTGGAGACGCGGGCCGTGTTCTTCGCGGGCGGCGAGAACGGGGCCGCGGCGGAACCGAGGGGGGAGGTATCTGCGGGGGTATTGCCGACTAGGGTCATATCGACAAAACACCGGCCGTACCGCCGTTATTCCGTGAGAACGCTGTGTTCTTCCTCCACAGCGAACAGCTTGCCCGGATTCAGAATACCGCTCGGGTCGAAGACGCGCTTGATGTCGCGCTGCAGCTCGACCTGGTCGTCACCGAGCTCGTCGCGCAGCCACCGCTTCTTCAGCAGTCCGACGCCGTGCTCGCCGGTGAGGGTGCCGCCGAGCCGGAGCGCGGTGTGGAACATCTCGTGCGCCGCCGCCCAGATCACCTCGGGAACACCGTCGCCCGCCGAGTCGTCGAACACGAAGTTCGGGTGCAGATTGCCGTCGCCGGCGTGGGCGACGGTGGCGATGGTCACGCCGAACCGTTCCGCGATCTCATCGATGGCGTGGAACATGGCGGGCAGGGCGCTGCGCGGCACGCAGACGTCTTCGATCAGCACGGTTCCCCGCGACTCCATCGCCGGGTGGAACGACCGGCGCAGGGCGATCAACCGGTTCGCCTCCGCGGTGTCGGTGGTGAGGGTGGCGTCTCCCCCGAGGGAACGGATGACGTCGAGCGCACCCTTCGCCTCGGCGGCCGCACCCTCGCCGTCGGTCTGCACGAGCAGGAAGGACTCGGCGCGCACGTCGATCCCGAGGTATTCGGCGATCCACCGCATGGCACCCGGGTCGAGCAGTTCCATGATCGCCGGCCGAAGTCCCGACGCCGTGATGACCGACGCCGCCCGCGCCGCCTCCTCGACGCTGGAGAAGTAGGCGCCGATCGTCGTCGGCACGCCCGTGGGCAGGCGGCGCAGCTTCACCGTGGCCTCGACGATGACGCCGAGCGTGCCCTCCGAACCGATCATCAGCCCGACAAGGTCGAGCCCCGTCACCCCTTTCACCGTGCGGTGGCCGAGTGACATCAGCCGGCCATCGGCCAGCACGATCTTGAGCCCGAGCACCGCCTCGCGGGTCACCCCGTACTTCGCACAGAGCAGGCCGCCCGCGTTCGTGGCGATGTTGCCGCCCACCGTCGAGATCGCGCGACTCGCGGGGTCCGGCGCGAACCAGAGCCCCTTCGACTCGAGCGCCTGGTTGAGGTGGGCGTTGATGATTCCGGGTTCGACGACCGCGAGTTCGTCGTCCTCCGACACCTCGAGAATCCGGGTCATGCGCAGCGTCGACAGCACGATCTCGCCCTGGCTCGCGATCGCCGCGCCCGCGAGACCAGTGCCGGCGCCCCGCACCACCACGGGGGTCCCCGTGGCGCTCGCGACGCGCATGGTGGCCTGCACCTGCTCGATGCTCTCGGCGTGCACGATCGCGAGCGGCGCCGAATCGGAGCGGTGGCCCGACTTGTCGAGGCGGCAGGCGTCGAGTTCGACGGGGTCGACCGACACGGCATCGCCGAGTTCGGCCCGGAGGAGCGTCACGATCTGGTTCACGGGTCCAGCCTAGGCCGCGAGCGTCGCGCCCAAGCCGTGTCCGAAACCCGCTAGTCGCAGGGCGCGAACGGTGCGACCCTTGAACCATGCGCACCGCGAGCCCCGACCCCCGCTTCGCCGAGCGGTACCGCGCGATGTCGTCGCGCGACTCCCGCTTCGACGGGCAGTTCATCACCGGGGTGCATTCCACCGGCATCTACTGTCGCCCGAGCTGCCCCGCCATGACGCCGCACGCGAAGAACGTGTCGTTCTACCGCACTGCGGCGGCCGCCCACGAGGCGGGGCTTCGCGCGTGCAAGCGCTGCCTTCCCGACGCCGTGCCGGGCTCCCCCGACTGGAACACCAATGACGACCTCGCCTCACGCGCGATGCGGCTGATCGCCGACGGCGTGGTGGAGCGCGACGGGGTCACCGGGCTCGCCGCGCGCCTCGGCTACACCTCGCGGCACCTGACCCGCGTTCTCGTCGCGGAGCTCGGCGCCGGACCGCTCGCACTGGCGCGCGCCAATCGCGCCCAGAACGCGCGCACCCTGCTGCTGTCGACCGACCTCTCCGTCGCCGACGTCGCGTTCGCGGCCGGGTTCTCGAGCATCCGGCAGTTCAACGACACGATCGCGGCGGTCTACGAGACCACGCCGAGCGCGCTGAGGCTCGCCAAGCGTGCGCCTGCCGCCGCGGACGGCACGTCGATCAGCCTGCGCCTGCCCGCACGCGCACCCTTCGACGGCGTCGGGCTCGTGCGGTTTCTCGCCGATCATGCCGTCGTCGGTCTCGAGTCCGTCGACGACGGAACGTTCGAGCGTCGCGTGCGTCTGCCGCACGGCATCGCGACGGTGCGGTTGTCGCTCGACGGACAGGCGGGAGTGCGGTGCGAAGCGAAACTCGACAGTCTCGCGGATGTCTCGACCCTCGTGACCCGCGTGCGGCGTCTCTTCGACCTCGACGCCGACTCGGTGGCCATAGACGCGGCGTTGTCGACGGATGCCACGCTCGCTCCGCTCGTCGCCGCGCTTCCCGGCCTGCGCCTTCCCGGCAGCCTCGACGCCGAGGAGACGCTGTTCCGCACACTCGTCGGCCAGCAGATCTCGGTCGCGGCGGCCCGCACGGTGCTGGCCCGCCTCACCGCCGAGATCGGAACCGACGGGCTTTTCCCCACGGCCGCGCAGATCGCCGGCAGCGAGAGCGTCATCCGCGGTCCCGCCGCGCGCGTCCGCACCATCATGGGCGTCGCGGAAGCGGTGGCGAACGGCGACCTGGCCCTCGACGTCGGCACGCCGGTCGGCGAATTCACCGAACGGCTGGTCGCGCTTCCCGGCGTCGGCCCGTGGACGGCCGGCTACCTCGCGATGCGTGTGCTCGGCAACCCCGACGTGCTGCTCGCGAGCGACCTCGTCGTGCTGCAGACGGCCGACAGCCTGGGCCTCGCGCGCACCCAGAGGGCGCTCGCGGGACACGGCGAGCGCTGGGCACCGTGGCGCAGCTACGCGACACTGCACCTGTGGCGGGCGCGGGTTCCTCCCGGCAACGCGCGGGCCCGTACGATCTAGGGATGAGTGAGCACCGTCCCGAAGAGGCCAGAGCGTTAGGAAGCAGACCGCCGGGCGACGAGACCGAGACCGACCGCCTCGAGCGCAACTGGTCGGAATTGCTCCAAGAGCTGCGCGTGACCCAGACGGGCACGCAGATCCTCACCGGCTTTCTGCTGACGCTCGCCTTCCAGCCGCGCTTTGCCGACCTCGACCAGGTCCAGATCGACGTCTACCTCGTGCTCGTCGTGCTTGCTGCGCTCACCACGGCTCTGGCCCTGGCTCCCGTGAGCCTTCACCGCTACCTGTTTCGTGAGGGTGCGAAGGGGCAGATCGTGCGCATCACCGACGCGATAGTCAAGGTGACCCTCGTGGGCGTCGCGCTCGTGCTCACCGGCACGGTCATGCTCATCTTCGACGTGGTTGTCGGCAACACCGCCGGGTTGATCGCCGGAGGGTCGACGCTCGTGGTGATCCTCACTATCTGGATCCTGCTCCCCGTGCTCGTCCATCCCGACCGCCGTTCGTGAACACCCCGCAGACGAGCCGCGGCATTCCCAGCGAGTCCTGGCGCTACGCGGTGCGACGCGCCCGCCACGGCTTCGTGCGGCACCGCGGCATCGACTCGGCCGCCGCGCTCACCTTCTTCGCCGCCCTCGCCCTCTTCCCGGGCGCGCTCGTGGTGGTCTCGGGCTTCGCCATCGCGCGCGACCGCGATCACGCGGTCGAGAGCATCCTCGCCGTCGTCGGCGAGTTCGTTCAGAAGTCGACGGAGGAGGCGCTGGAGGAACCGCTGCGCTCCTTCCTCGCCATCGACAACCCGGGCATCGCGCTCGCGATCGGCATCTGGCTGCTGCTCTGGACGCTATCCGCCTACGCGACCGCGTTCGGCCGCACGATCAACACCACCTACGAGGTGCTCGAGGGCCGCCGGTTCTGGAAGTTCCGCGGCCTCATGATGCTGGTGACACTCGTGCTGATGCTGGCGTTCGGGGCGATCCTGCTCATCCTCGTGACGACGCCCCGCGTGGCCGCCTCGATCGCCGACACCGTCGGGCTCGCCGAACCGTGGGTCACGGCCTGGAACATCGGCAAGTGGCCGGTGCTCGCGCTGCTCGCGGTCACCGTCGCCGCGGTGCTCTATTACTACACGCCGAACGTGCGCCACCTGCGCGTGCGCTGGGTCTCGTGGGGCGCGGTGTTCGCCATCGTCACGTGGGCGCTCGCGACCGCCGGCTTCGCGGTCTACGTCGCGACTGTCGGCCAGTACGACCGCATCTACGGGTGGATCGGCGGCGGCATCGTGCTGCTGCTCTGGCTCTACATCACCAATCTCGTGCTGGTGCTTGGTGCCGAGTTCGACGCCGAGGTCGTGCGCCTCCGCCAACTCGGCGCGGGCGTCGTCGCCGAGGAGACCGTGCAGCTTCCCCTGCGCGACACCACACGCAACCTGGTTCTTGCCCGGCAGCGCGCCGACGACGTGCGCGACGGCAAGGCGATCCGCGACAGGGCGATGCGGCGCGACTAGCCGGCCTTGGCCTTCTTGGCCGGCGCGCTCTTGGCGGGCGCGCTCTTGCCAGACGCGCTCTTGGCGGACGCGCTCTTCGCCGGCGCCTTCTTCGACGCGCCGCGGCTCGACTCGACGCTGCGCCGCAGGGCCTCCATCAGGTCGAGCACCTCGCCGCCGTCCTCTTCGGGACGCTCGCCGAAGGTCTCCTCCGTGCTCACCGCGTCACCCTTCTTCAGCTTCGCGTCGATGAGCTGGCGCAGCTCGATCTGGTAGTCGTCGCTGAACTTGCCCGGCGTGAAGTCCGACTCGAACGACTCGACCAGGGCGTGCGACATCTCCAGCTCTTTGGCCGACAGGCGCACCCGCTCGTCGAGGGCGGGGAACGTGGCCTCGCGCACCTCGTCGTCCCAGAGCAGCGACTGCAGCATCAGCACGTCGCCGCGCACCCGCAGCGCCCCCAGCCGGGTCTTCTGCCGCAGCGCGAAGTGCACGATGGCCGTGCGCTCCGTCTCCTCGAGCGTGCGGCGCAGCAGCGCGTAGGCCTTGTTCGACTTCGAGTCGGGCTCGAGGAAGTAGCTGCGGTCGAACATGATCGGGTCGATCTGCTCGTTCGGCACGAACTCGACGACGTCGATCTCGCGGCTGCGCTCCTGCGGCAGCGAGTGCAGGTCGTCGTTGGTGAGAACCACCGTGCGCTCGCCGTCGTCGAAGGCCTTGTCGATGTGGTCGAAGTCGATGACCTTGCCGCACACCTCGCATCGTCGCTGGTAGCGGATACGACCGCCGTCCTTGTCGTGCACCTGGTGCAGCGAGATGTCGTGGTCTTCCGTGGCGCTGTAGACCTTCACCGGCACGTTGACCAGCCCGAACGTGATCGCGCCTTTCCAGATGGCTCTCATAAGGCAAGTGACCACACCCCCGCGGGCCGGGGCAATGCCTACCGCGTCACCCCGGCGCGCGGCCACGATGGTTGTATGTCAAACAGCACAGGGGCAACCAGCACCGCAGAAGACCAGGTCGTCTCCGTCGACGGCCACCGCCTCAAGCTCACCAACCTCGACAAAGTGCTCTACCCCTCGACCGCGACCACGAAGCGCGACGTCATCGACTACTACGCCCGCATCGCCGAGTTCCTCATCCCCCACGCGGCCAATCGCCCCGCGACTCGCAAGCGCTGGGTGCACGGGGTGGGAACCGCGGATGAACCGGGGCAGGTGTTCTTCCAGAAGAACCTCGACGACTCGACACCGAGCTGGGTGAAGCGCCGGGCGATCGCGCACAAGGAGCGCACCAGCGAGTACCCCCTCGTGAACGATCTCGCCACGCTCACCTGGCTCGCCCAGATCGCCGCACTCGAGATCCACGTTCCCCAGTGGCAGTTCGGCCGCACCGGCACGCAGAAGAATCCCGACCGCCTCGTGCTCGACCTCGACCCCGGTCCCGGCGTGGGTCTCGCCGAGTGCGCGGAGGTCGCCCGCTACGCCCGCGAGATCCTCGCCGGGATGGGGCTCGACCCGTTGCCCGTGACGAGCGGCAGCAAGGGCATCCATCTCTACGCGGCGCTCGACGGCAAACAGACGAGCGACGAGGTCGCGACGGTCGCCCACGAACTCGCCAGGGTGCTGGAAGCCGACCATCCGGACCTCGTCGTCAGCGACATGAAGAAGTCGTTGCGCGACGGCCGCGTGCTCGTCGACTGGAGCCAGAACAACGGCAGCAA
>NZ_JBKKAD010000145.1:0-11212 GCF_046714715.1 Conyzicola sp.
TCTACGGCGACAAGAACAACTGGTGGGCCGCGTACGCCCTCTGGGTCTTCACCCTGTTCGGCCACGCCGATGTGCGCCTGCTCGACGGCGGCCGCGCGAAGTGGGAGGCCGAGGGGCGCGAGTACACGACCGCCCGCGAGTCGGCCGAGCGGGTCGACTACCCCGTCGTCGAACGTGACGACCGTGTCATCCGCGCCTTCAAAGACGACGTGCTCGCGCACTTCGGCAACCCGCTCATCGACGTGCGTTCGCCCGAGGAGTTCAGCGGGGCGCGCACGACCGCGCCCGCCTACCCCGAGGAAGGCGCCCTGCGTGCCGGCCACATTCCCAGCGCGCAGAACGTGCCGTGGGGCAAGGCCGCGGCCGACGACGGAACCTTCCGGCCGCTCGCCGAGCTGAGCGCGTTGTACCGCGACGACGCCGGCCTCTCCGACGGCGACAGCGTGATCGCCTACTGCCGCATCGGCGAACGCTCGAGCCACACCTGGTTCGTGCTCACCCACCTGCTCGGGTTCGAGGGCGTGCGCAACTACGACGGCTCGTGGACCGAGTGGGGAAGCGCCGTGCGCGTGCCCATCGCCACGGGCTCCGAACCGGGCGCCGCGCCCACCGCGAGGTAGAGATGACCGACACCCTGCCCGGCGCCCTCGAAGACATCAAGACCGACTTCACCGAACTCGGCCTCAAAGACCGGCTGCAGCTGCTGCTGGAGTTCTCGAACGAGCTGCCGGCACTGCCCGCGCACTACGCCGAGCACCCCGACCTGCTCGAGCGGGTCGAGGAGTGCCAGTCCCCCGTGTTCATCTTCGTCGACGTCGACGCGAGCCGCACCGTGCACCTGTACGCCACCGCGCCCGCAGAATCGCCGACCACGCGCGGCTTCGCGTCCATCCTCGTGCAGGGGCTCGCCGGGCTCACCGTCGATGAGGTGCTCGCGGTTCCCGACGACTACCCCTCCGACCTCGGTCTCACCGAGGCCGTCAGTCCGCTGCGCATCCGCGGCATGACCGCGATGCTCGGCCGCATCAAGCGTCAGGTCGTGACGAAGGCGGCGGCTTAGCCCTTGCGGTAGCGGGCGCGTCTGGCCGCCGTGCTCGGTGCGAGGGCGGCGAGCCAGGCCGCGATGTCGACGTTCCAACGCCCGGCGTCGTAGTTCCACAGCTTGGTGTGGCGGGCCACCGCGAACGCGTCGAACGTGACGATATCCGGGCGAGCTTCGGCGAGAGCGTGTGACGACGTCGACGGCACGTACCCGTCGTCGTCGCTGTGCATAAGCAGGATGGGCCAGCTCAGTTCGTCGGCGCGCGCCACGAAGTCGAGGCGCGCGAGGTCGATCGACTCGTGCTGGCCGGTCAGGCGCTTGCCCCACTTGTTTCCGATCACCGCGAGCACGGCCTTGCTGGCCACGGCCGGGAGGCGCATCTCGGCGCCCTGGAAGCCGAGAACGCTCGCCCAGTCGATCACGGGAGAGTCCAAGACGATGCCCCGGATGTACCGGGCGTTCGCCGACCGCGTCGCCGTCTGCAGCACGATCGCCCCGCCCATCGACCATCCCATCAGCACCACGTTCTTGGCGCCGTTGGCGACGGCGTACGTCAGCGCGGCGTCGACGTCTTTCCACTCGGAATCCCCCAGCGAGTAGCGGCCGTCGGCACTCGCCGGCGCGTCTTCGTCGTTGCGGTACGACACGAGCAGCGACGTGTAGCCGGCCTCGCGGAACACCGGCACGGCGCGCAGCGTCTCCGAACGGCGCACGGCGCGGCCGTGCACCTCGATCACCCAGGAGTCGCCGGGTTCTTCGGCCGGGATAAGCCAGGCGGGGGCCGCACCGAGCTCGGTGTCGATCTCCACGTCGCTGTAGGGGTAGCCGAGTTCCTTGGGCCCGAGGTAGAACCAGCCGCTCAACCGCGCCTTCGCGCCCTGCCCCAGCACGCCGTAGTCCACCGAGATGAGTTCGCGCGTGACGGCGGTCGACGTGGCGTCGACGACGGCGCCGACGCGGGCGTAGCCTTCGCCCTGGTCGAACCAGAGTCCGTAGCGCCCGGGCAGCAGCGAATCCTTGGTAGCCGTGAGGGTGATGGTCTTCTCGGCCACGGCGATGACCCGGATGTCTTCCTCGCGCGACTTGGGCGGGGTGACCACCTGGCGGGCGACGCGCACGGTGAGGGCGGCCGCGACCACCGACGAGAGCGTGGCTATGCCGACGACCCCCAGAGCCACCCCGCCGACGATACGACCGGCCACCGAATCGGGCTGGGCTGAAGTAGCGATGAGAGCTCCGGATCTTTGCGGCCTACGAGGCGGCGTGCCTCAACGTCGAAAATACCAACAAAGCCTAGTCTTCAGTGGTGCCCGACACACTCTCAGGAACACCGGTCCCGGCGGCCTTCGCGGCTGCCCTCGAGGCCGTTCGCCGCGCTCAGCCGCGCGCAGAACTCGTTGTGACCGAAATCCCCGCGCCCACGGGCCTCGCGCCGTGGTCGATCGCGCTCGCCGCAGACGTCAGGCCGTCAGAGCACGCGACCGACTCCGACTACGGAACCGGCCGATTCGTGCTGCTGTACGACCCCTCCGCGCCCGAAGCCTGGGGCGGCGTCTTCAGAATCGTCTGCTTCGCCCAGGCTCCGCTCGAGACCGACATCGGCTCCGACCCGTTTCTCGCCAGCGTCACCTGGTCGTGGCTCGTCGACGCGCTCGACTCGCGCGGCGCGCGATACGACCTGGCCTCGGGCACCGCGACGCGCATCCTCTCCACCGGTTTCGGCGAACTCGAGGAGCAGGGCGAGGGCGCCCAGATCGAACTACGCGCCTCCTGGACCCCGCTCGACCCCGACGTCACCTCACATGTGGAAGGCTGGAGCGAACTATTGTGCATGCTGGCCGGCTTCCCGCCGACGGCTGAGGGAGTAAGCGTGTTATCAACCCGTCGTGCGTCGCGTGAGTAGCGCGCCCGAAACGCCGGCGCTCGCCGCCGTCCCCGTCCAGGCCCCGCACACCGTGGTCCACGTGATCGCCACCCGCGACGAGTACCTCGCCGCCGTCGAGAAGATCGCCGCCGGGCACGGCCCGATCGCGATCGACGCCGAGCGGGCCAGCGGCTTCCGCTATTCGCAGCGGGCGTACCTGATCCAGATCTTCCGCCGCGGCGCCGGCACGTTCCTGTTCGATCCGCCTCCCATCGGCGACTTCAGCGAACTCAACGCCGCCATCGAGGACGACGAGTGGATCCTGCACGCGGCGAGCCAAGACCTCACCTGCCTGCGCGAGATCGGGCTCAACCCGAAGCGCATCTACGACACCGAGCTCGGCGCACGCCTGGCCGGTCTGCCCCGCGTGGGTCTCGGCACCGTCGTCGAGGACCTGCTCGGCATCCACCTCGCCAAAGAGCACTCGGCCGCCGACTGGTCGACCCGCCCGCTGCCCCAGGCCTGGCTCGTCTACGCCGCCCTCGACGTGGAGCTGCTCGTCGACCTGCGCGAGAAGATGGGCGAACTGCTCGAGGCCGACGGCAAGACCTTCATCGCCGACCAGGAGTTCGACTCCGTCGCCAAACGCGACTTCACCATCGTGCGCGTCGAACCGTGGCGCCGCCTGAGCGGACTGGCCTCGATCCGCGGCCAGCGCGGACTCGCCGTCGCCCGCGAACTGTGGGAGGCCCGCGACGCCTACGCGCGCGAGATCGACACGGCTCCCGGGCGTCTGGTTCCGGATGCGGCCCTCACCGCCGCGGCGAAGGCACTCCCCGCGACCAAGCGTGACCTGTCGGCCATCAAGGAGTTCACCGGTCGCGCGAGCCGCTCGCAGCTCGACCGCTGGTGGGCGGCGATCGAACGCGGAATGGCCTCCACCGACCTTCCCGCTACCCGCGCCCCCGGCGAATCCATCCCGGCCCCCCGCATCTGGAGCGACCGCAACCCCGAGGCCGACAAGCGTCTCAAGGCCGCGCGGGCCGCCCTGACCGAGCTCAGCGAGTTCTTCCACATCCCGCTCGAAAACCTCCTGACACCCGACACGCTGCGCCGTGTCGCGTGGGCACCCCCGGCCGAGATCTCCGTCGAGTCGATCAGCGCGGCGCTCGTCGAACTCGGAGCACGCCCGTGGCAGGTTGACGTAACCGCACAGAAGATCGTGGTTGCCTTTGTCGAAGCTAGCCAAACAACCGAGCAGGGCGACGAACCCGCTTCGTAGGAACAGTCAACGGATTCTGCCGCCAAAATGGCCGACCCTAGGATCGACAGCACGCTCAAAGTGTTGGAGGCAAAGTGGCCGAGAAAGCTGAAGTTGTGTTCGTCGACGGGGTCCGTACCCCGTTCGGCCGAGCTGGTGAAAAGGGAATGTACTGGCAGACCCGTGCCGACGATCTGGTGGTGAAAGCCATGATCGGGCTGATGGAGAGAAACCCGACACTTCCCCCCGAGCGCGTCGACGACGTCGCTATCGCCGCAACGACTCAGACCGGAGACCAGGGCCTCACCCTCGGTCGCACCGCGGCCCTTCTCGCGGGCCTCCCCAAGTCAGTGCCCGGCTATGCGATCGACCGCATGTGTGCCGGCGCGATGACCAGTGTGACGACCATTGCCGGCGCAATCGCGTTCGGTGCCTACGACGTCGGAATCGCGGGCGGCGTCGAGCACATGGGTCGCCACCCGATGGGTTTCGACGCCGATCCGAACCCCCGTTTCCTCTCGGAGAAGCTCGTGAGCGCCGACGCGCTCAACATGGGCAACACGGCGGAACGCATCCACGCCCGGTTCCCGCACCGCACGAAGGAGCGTTCCGCCCGCTTCGCGATGCGCAGCCAGCAGAAGGCGTTCGCCGCGTATGAGAACGGCAAGATGCAGCGCGATCTCATTCCCGTCGCCACCCGCAACGAGACCGGCTGGGGGCTGGCCACGCGCGACGAGACGCTGCGTCCCGAGACCACGATGGAGGGCCTCGCCGCCCTCAAGACCCCGTTCCGCCCCCACGGCCGGGTGACCGCCGGCAACTCCTCGGGCCTCAATGACGGCGCGACGGTGAGCATCATGGCCAGTGCGGATGCCGCGAAAGAGCTGGGTCTCACCGCGAAGATGCGCATGGTGAGCTTCGCCTTCGCGGGTGTCGAGCCCGAGATCATGGGCATCGGACCGGTTCCGTCGACCGAGAAGGCGCTGCGCAAGGCCGGCCTCACCATCGACGACATCGGCCTGTTCGAACTCAACGAGGCTTTCGCCGTGCAGGTGCTGTCGCTGCTCGACCACTTCGGCATCGACGACGAAGACCCCAGGGTCAACCAGTGGGGCGGCGCCATCGCCATCGGTCACCCCCTCGCGTCATCCGGTGTGCGCCTGATGATCCAGCTCTCGGCGCAGTTCGCCGAGCGTCCCGACGTGCGCTACGGCCTCACCGCCATGTGTGTCGGACTCGGCCAGGGCGGCAGCGTCATCTGGGAGAACCCGCACTACACGGGCAAGAAGGGCAAGAAGTAATGGCCTACGAATTCACCGCCGCCGACTTCGCCGATCTGACGGCGGTCTCCGCCGACGAGGTCGTCACCCACTCCTACGTGCGCGACGTTCCCCTCTCCGGCGGCAAGACCCTCGCCCTCATCACCCTCGACAACGGACGCGACCACACCCGCCCGAACACCCTCGGGCCGGTCACGCTGCTCGAGCTCGCCGGGGTGCTCGACGAACAGAAGGCGCGCGCCTCGCGCGGCGAGATCGCGGGGGTCGCAGTCACCGGTAAGCCGTTCATCCTCGCCGCCGGTGCCGACCTGTCGAAGGTCAGCGACATCCCGAACCGCGCGGTCGCCAAGCAGCTCGCTCAGCTCGGCCACTGGACGCTCGGCAAGCTCAGCGAGCTGGGCGTTCCGAGCTTCGTGTTCATCAACGGGCTCGCCCTCGGCGGTGGCGTGGAGATCCCGCTCAACGCCGACTACCGCACGATCGACCGGTCGATGCCCGCGCTCGCGCTCCCCGAGGTCTTCCTCGGCATCATCCCGGGCTGGGGCGGCGCCTGGCTGCTCCCCAACCTCATCGGTATCGAGAACGCCCTGAAGGTCGTCGTCGAGAACCCGCTGAAGAACAACCGCACGCTCAAGGGCCAGGAGGCCTTCGACCTCGGAATCGCCGACGCGATCTTCAACCCGGCGACCTTCCTCGAAGACTCGGTGAAGTGGGCCGACGGAGTGATCTCCGGTCGCATCACGGTCAAGCGCGCTAACGCACCGGGCAAGCTCGAGCGCGCCGTCAAGTGGGACATCGCCATCGGCATCGCCGAGAAGATGCTCAAGAGCCGCATTGGCGAGGTCGCGCAGTCGCCCTACAAGGCCCTCGAACTGCTGAAGGCCGCGAAGAACACCGACAAGCACACCGGCTTCCGGGCGGAAGACGACGCTCTAGCCGGCCTCATCAGCGGCGACCAGTTCCAGGCCAGCATCTACGCGTTCAACCTCGTGCAGAAGCGCGCCAAGAAGCCGGCCGGCGCACCCGACAAGGCGATCGCCCGCAAGGTGACGAAGGTCGGCATCATCGGCGCCGGGCTCATGGCCAGCCAGTTCGCGCTGCTGTTCGTGCGCCGGCTGCAGGTGCCCGTCGTGATCACCGACCTCGATCAGGGCAGGGTCGACGCGGGCGTCGCGGGAATCCGCTCCGAGATCGACGCGCTGCTGGCCAAGGGTCGCGTCTCCTCCGACGAGGCCAACCGGCTCAAGGCGCTCGTGACCGGCACCACCGACAAGGCAGACTTCGCAGACTGCGACTGGGTCATCGAGGCCATCTTCGAGGAGCTGGCGGCTAAGCAGGACGTGTTCGAGGAGATCGAGAAGTACGTCTCCCCCGAGACCGTGCTCGCAACCAACACGTCGTCGCTCTCCGTGGAGCAGATCGGCGCGAAGCTCCGCTCTCCCGAGCGGCTCGTCGGATTCCACTTCTTCAACCCGGTCGCGGTGATGCCGCTCATCGAGGTCGTGAAGACCCCGCTCACCGACGATGAGACGTTGTCGACCGCGATGGTGACCGCCGCGAAGCTGCGCAAGAACGCCGTGATCACGAAGGACACCCCCGGCTTCGTGGTGAACCGCATCCTGGCGAAGGTGCTCGGCGAGGCCATGCACGCGGTCGACACCGGCACGCCGTTCGAGGTCGTCGAGCAGTCGACGAAACCGTTCGGGCTCCCGATGACCCCGTTCGAGCTGCTCGAACTCGTCGGCCTCAAGGTCGGCGCGCACGTGCTCGACACGCATCACGCCGCGTTCCCCGACCGCTTCTTCGAGAGCGCCAACCTGCACCGGCTCGCCGAGTTGGGGCGAATCTTCGAGCGCGACTCGAAGGGCAAGATCAAGGGTGTCGACAAGAAGGCGATCGACATCGTCAAGGGCGGAACCAGCCCGATGACGGCCCAGCAGCTGCAGACCCGCATCGAAGACGGCCTCGCCGACGAGATCCACCGCATGCTGGAGGACGACGTGGTCGCGGCGGCCGAAGACATCGACCTGTGCCTCATCCTCGGCGCGGGGTACCCGTTCCAGATGGGCGGGGCGACCCCGTACCTCGACCGGGTCGGTGCGTCGCAGCGGGTCTTCGGCGGCACCTTCCACACCCCGCCGATCCGCGGGGTGGCGTAGCCCGCAGACATGGGTTGAGCCTGCCGGAATCCGTTGATTTCGACAGGCTCAATCCACGTGGGTCAGCGGTTGAGCGGCGACATGTCGGCGTAGCGGTCGCCGACCGGAGCGGTCAACGCGTCGAGGGTCGCCAGCTGGTCCGCGCTGAGTTCGACGGCGTCGGCTGCCACGTTCTCCTCGAGGTAGCTGACACGCTTCGTGCCGGGGATCGGCACGATGTCGTCGCCTTGGGCGAGGAGCCACGCGAGCGCGACCTGGCCGGGCTTGGCGTCGAGTTCGCGCGCGACGGCATCCACCTGTTCGACGATGCGGATGTTGGCCTCCAGGTTGTCCCCCTCGAACCGCGGGTTGTTGCGACGGAAATCGCTCTCGTCGAGCTGGTCGAGCGAACGGATCGCCCCCGTGAGGAAGCCCCGGCCGAGCGGCGAGTAGGCCACGAAGCCGATGCCGAGCTCGCGCACGACAGGCAGGATCTCGGCTTCTGGATCACGCGACCAGAGCGAGTACTCCGTCTGAAGAGCGGTGACCGGATGCACGGCGTGCGCACGACGGATGGTGGCGGGTGCGGCCTCCGACAGTCCGTATCCGCGCAGCTTGCCCTCCTGGATCAGTTCGGCGAGGGCGCCGACGGTCTCCTCCACCGGCGTGGCCGGGTCCATGCGGTGCTGGTAGTAGAGGTCGATGTAGTCGGTGCCGAGTCGCTTCAGCGAGCCCTCGATCGAGAGCCGCACGTTCTCGGCGCTGCCGTCGAGGCCGCGCTCCCCGTCGGCGCGGTGCATGATGGTGCCGAACTTGGTCGCGATCACCGCCTCCTCGCGCCGACCGGCGATCGCTTTCCCGAGGAGTTCCTCGTTCAGGTAGGGGCCGTAGATCTCGGCGGTGTCGAGCAGGGTCACGCCGAGTTCGAGCGCGCGGTGGATCGTCGCGATCGATCCGGCCTCGTCGGTGCCGCTTCCCGTGTAGAAGGCGCTCATTCCCATGAGGCCGAGGCCGATGCGGCCGACCTGGGGGCCGTGAGCTCCGAGGGTGGTGTTCTTCATGAACGTCCTGCTTTCATCGTTGCATAGGTGGTGATCTTGTAGTCGATGGCCTCGAGGCTCTGCGTGATCGTCTCCAGCTGCGCGGCGACCGAGATGCGGTGCAGCATCAACAGGTCGCGTCGCGCCTCCACCGTGTCGTCGCCCTGGCGCACGAGCTCGACGTACTCGAGCATGCGCGCGATGGGCATCGACGTCGACCGCAGTCGGGAGAGGAACACGATCCAGTTCAGATCGGACTGCGAATAGCGCCGGTGCTGCGACGACGCCCTGTCGACGGCGTGCAGCATGAGCCCGGCTCGTTCGTAGTAGCGCAGCGTGTGGGCGGTGAGACCCGTCGCCTCGGCGACCTCGGAGATGGACAGCAGTTCCTGGGTCATCGACATGACTACAGGCTAGAACTTCGAGTGCGCTCTAAGTCAAGCGCGGGCCGGACGGAGCGGGTCAGCCGGCCGGAGTGCGGGTCGCGGCCACAGCGTAGGTCACCTCGACGGCCGCGGGATCCCGCGTGCAGCCGTTCTCCGCCGCGTTCTGGGTGATCGTGTCGCCGTAGGTGATGGTGCCCGCGAGAGTGGCGGCCATCGCACTGGCGGCGTCGCCCGTGGTCTCGCCGACGGTCAGCGTCGCCGTCTGCTCGTAGTCGAACCCGTCGACCACGAGCACTCCGCCGGTCGTGGCGTTCATGCAGTCGAGGCCCCCGGTGAAGGCATAGTCGAAGCCGCCATCGGTCTGGGTGAGCGCGGTCTGCTCGCGATCCTCGAGGGTCGCCCCGCTCGAGACGGTGCCGTCGCACAGAGCCGCGCCGCAGTCGTCACGCTCGACGAGCACGTAGCGCACCGAGGTGGCGCCGACCGCGCGGCCCGGGTTGGTCGGGTCGTTGCTCGCGGTGACCGTGCGGGTGACCACCCATTCGCCGGAGATGTCTGCCTGCGGCGTTGTGACGGTGGCCGTGTCATCCGGTCGCGGATCGCCCGTCGTGCAGGCGCTCACGCCCACCAGCGAGGCCGAGGCGAGAAGAAGAGCGACGACACGGCGGGAGGGCATCACAGGATTATTCCAGCAACCGCCACTGTCGACAAACTCAGCTGGGCTCCTGGCGAACGCTCGCGTCGACCTCGGACTCGCGCGGCAGCGGCCGGGCGATCGGGATCTTGCTGCCGAGCACCTGCGACACGAGGTCGCGGGCGATGTCCTGCGGCGTGAGACCGACCCGGGCGAGAATCTGGTCGCGCGTGCCGTGGTCGAGGAACTCGTCGGGGAGACCGAGCTCGGTCACCGCGGTGTCGACACCGGCGGCACGCAGGTCCTGCCGGATGCGGGTGCCGATTCCGGCGACCCGCACGCCGTCTTCGATCGACACGACGATGCGGTGTTCCGCAGCGAAGTCGACGACGCTCGCGGGCACGGGCACGACCCAGCGCGGGTCGATGACCGTCGCGCCGATGCCCTGGGCGGCGAGGCGTTCCGCGACCTCCAGACCCAGTTTGGCCATCGGTCCGACGGTGATGAGCAGCACGTCCTTGTCGACGGCCTCGCGCAGCACATCGACGCCGTCGGAGGTGCGGCGTTCGGCCTCGAACTCCGTGCCGACGTCGCCCTTCGAGAACCGCACGACGGTCGGGCCGTCTTCGACCGCCACCGCCTCGCGCAGCTCCTCGCGCAGGCGCACGGCGTCTCGCGGCGCGGCGATGCGGATGTTCGGGATGACCTGCAGCAGGGCGAGGTCCCACATGCCGTGGTGGCTCGGGCCGTCGGGGCCGGTGACGCCGGCGCGGTCGAGCACGAAGGTCACGCCCGCCTTGTGCAGGCCGACGTCCATGAGCACCTGGTCGAAGGCGCGGTTGACGAAGGTGGCGTACATGGCGACGACCGGGTGCAGCCCGCCGAACGCGAGGCCTGCGGCCGAGGTCACGGCGTGCTGCTCGGCGATGCCGACGTCGAGTACGCGTGAGGGGAACCGCTCGGCGAACTTGTGCAGCCCGGTCGGACGCAGCATCGCGGCGGTGATGCCCACGATCTTCGGGTTCTCGGCGGCGATGTCGACGATCTCGTTCGAGAACACGCTGGTCCACGAGGGCTTGCTCGTGGCCTCGATCGGTTCACCCGTCTCGGGGTCGATCTGCCCGACGGCGTGGAACTGGTCGGCGGTGTCGGCGAGGGCGGGCTGGTAGCCGCGGCCCTTCTCGGTGATGGCGTGCACGATGACGGGCGCGCCGTAGTTCTTCGCCTGCTGCAACGCGGCCTGCATGGCCACGAGGTCGTGCCCGTGGATCGGGCCGATGTACTTGATGTCGAGGTTGGAGTAGAGGGCCTCGTTGTTGGTGAAGCGGCTGAGGAACCCGTGGGTGCCGCCGCGGATGCCGCGGTAGAGCGCACGACCCGGGTGGCCGAACTTCGAGAAGAGCTGTTCGCTCGTGCGGTGCAGCTGGCGGTACGAGCTGCGGGTGCGCACGTCGTTGAGGAAGTGCGCCATCCCACCGATGGTGGGCGCGTAAGAACGGCCGTTGTCGTTGACGACGATCACGAGGTTGCGGGAGTTGTCGTCGCTGATGTTGTTGAGCGCCTCCCA
>NZ_JBKKAD010000146.1:0-6192 GCF_046714715.1 Conyzicola sp.
GGCCCCGGGCGTGCAGGCGCTCCTCGACGGACTCATCCCCGACGAGTAGATACCGTTTGTCGGCGAACCGGCGTTCGATCGTGTCGCCCGTGGCGGTGCCGAGAAGGAATTTTCTGAGGGCCGACGCGACCGCGGATTTCTCGTCGGCGTCGAGAACGTCGGAGGTTGCCGCGTCGATCGCGGTCTCCACCGAACGGAGCCCGGGCACGAGCTCGGCCCCGTTCGGCGTCAGCCGCAAAACGGTCGAACGGCGGTCGTTCGGGTCGACGTTGCGCTCGAGCAGGTCGCGCGAGACCAGAGCCTCGACGATGCGGCTCGGGCTGCCGGCCTCGCACACGATCAGTTGACCGAGATCGCGCAGACTCAGTGGGCCGAATTCCTCGAGAACCAGCACGATCTCGGCCTGCGACACCGTGAGGGAGAAGCGGTCGAGGGCGCGCGAATACTGACGCGCGCCCTCGCGCTGAGCGGCTAGAACCAGATAGCGCAACTCCGAGGGTGCGAGGTCGGGTGGTCTGGTCACGGTCGGCCCTTTCGCTGATTCGTTGCGAACTACATGTTACAGCATGTATGTTGCATCATGTAACTCGCCGAAAGTAGGGATCGATATGGCTCGCCACGCTGACACCACCGACATCGCCGCCGACATCGATTCCGTGCGGCGGGTGTTGCTCGACCCGAGCGCGGTCGCGCACTGGAATCCCGCCATCACGCGGAGCGCGACCTCGGAGACCGCTGCCCGACCCGGGGTCGCCTACGCGGTGACGGTCAAGTCGTTCGTTCGGGCGACGCTTACCTACGGCCACCCGGGGTCGGACGCGGTCGTCGAGTACGAGCTGCGCGCGCCGGGTGCGCGCGAGATGGGACGCTGGACACTTGGCGCGCTCGATGCCGGGCACACGCGGGTCGAGCACACGTTCGAGCACGGCGGACCGGTGCTCTCGCTCATGAGCGGCGCGTTCGACCGGGTCGCCGAATGGCGGTTGGCGCGGCTCAAGGATTTCGCCGAGAGCCGCGCCAGTCGCTGAAGCGGATGCCTACGCGGCAGACCAGCCGCCATCGGAAGGCAGCACGACGCCGTTGACATTGACACCGTCATCGCTCAGCAGGAAGGTGATGGATGCCGCGAGCGCATCGCTCTCGGCCGCGTCGGGCATCACCGACATGCCGATACGCACGCGCTCGGCGCCGAGCGGAGACGCGAAGGTGGCCTCGATGTTGGTGATCGTGGGACCGGGTGCGACCGCGTTGACGC
This sequence comes from Conyzicola sp., assembly GCF_046714715.1. Taxonomy (GTDB): domain Bacteria; phylum Actinomycetota; class Actinomycetes; order Actinomycetales; family Microbacteriaceae; genus Conyzicola. The sequence goes on from NZ_JBKKAD010000146.1 coordinate 1,256, forward strand.
GGATGCCGCTCGGTCCGTACATGAACGCGCCGCTCTTGGTGAGGCCGACGACAGCGTGCTTCGACGCGGTGTAGGCGGCGCCCGCCGCGGAGCCGCGCAGCGCGGCCTCCGACGCGGTGTTCACGATCGAACCGCTCGCCTGGGCGAGCATCGCGGGGATGACGGCGCGCATGAGCTTCATCGTGCCGTCGACGTTGATCGAGAAGACGCGCTTCCAGACGGCATCCGAGATCTCGCCGACGGGGGTCATGTCGTCCATGATTCCGGCGATGTTGGCGAGGCCGTCGATGCGGTCGCCGGCCGCCGCGACGACGGCCGCGATCGCCTCGTCGTCGGTGACGTTCGCCACGACCACGACGATGTCGCCGCCCGGGGTGGCCGCGACGAACTCGTCGAGGCGCTCCGGTGAGATGTCGACCGCGATGACACGGCCGCCCTCGCGGGCGACGCGTGAGGCGGTGGCGCGGCCGATGCCGGATCCGGCGCCCGTCACGATGATCGTCTTGCCGCTGAAGCGTCCGGAGTCGATACGCTCCACCCACTCGGGGCGCTCGGCCGTGGCATCCGCGGTCTCTTCGACGACCTCGACCGAGACGTCGGCCGATGCGGGAACGTCGCCGGCCTCGACCCGCGCGACGAGCCCGTCGATCATCTCCTGGGTGAATCGGCCCTTGCTGAGCTTGACGAGGCGCTTGATCGCGAGCTTGCGCACGGGGCGCATGACATCGGCATCCTGGCCGGACTGCGCGAGCATCTCGCGGATGATCGGGCCGCCGACGGGGTGGTCGAGCCAGGTGGCGATTGACGAGTCTCCGGAGAGTGTGGTGGGCATGCGCGGGCTTCCTTCTGGGTAATGGGCAACCGGACAACGTTGTCCGCACTCAGGCTACCGGTGTCTGACTGCCAAATGAAGGAGAAGTCGGGGTCGAGTCACACGTTTATGCCGCTCGACCCGTGTTACTACGAAGATCTCCATCATTTGGCAGAAGCCAGCCCGCCGGCAGGGCCTACGACTTGCGCACGCCGCGGTTCGCGAAGCGCTGCTGGATGAGCACCGCGATCACGATGATCGCGCCCTTCGTGATCGCCTGCACCGAGGTGTTGAGGTTGTTCTGCGTGAAGATGTTCGTGAGCACGTTGAAGATCAGGATGCCGAGAACGGTTCCGACGATCGTGCCGCGACCTCCGGCGAGCAGTGTGCCGCCGACCACGACCGCCGCGATCGCGTCGAGCTCGTAGAGGGTGCCGTGCGTGGAGGTGCCCGAGGTGGTGCGGCCCGTGAGCATGATGCCCGCGATTCCGGCGGTCAGGCCGCTCAGCGCGTAGAGGTAGACGATGTGCCGTTTCACGTTGATGCCGGCGAGGCGCGCGGCCTCGCGGTTGCCGCCGATGGCGACGGTGCGACGGCCGAACGTCGTGCGGTTGAGCAGAATCCAGCCGGCGGCGGAGACGAGGATGAAGATCCACACCAGCGTGGGCACGCCGAGGAAGTTGCCGTCGGAGAACTCGAGGAAGCCGCGCACCTTCACCGTCTGGGTCGTGCGGTTCGACAGGATCTCGGCGAACCCGCGCGCCGCGATGAGCATCGCGAGGGTCGCCATAAACGCCACCACGTTTCCGTAGGCGATGATGATGCCGTTGATCACCCCGGCGGCGAGGCCGACCGCGAGGGCGACGACGATCATGAGCGGCCAGAACGACGCGGCCGCTGCCTGCACGGCGGCGAGGGTCGCCACGACCGACGACAGGCCGAGCACCGACCCGACCGACAGGTCGATGCCGCCCGAGATGATCACGAAGGTCATGCCGATCGCGAGCACGCCGGTCACCGACGCGAGCCGCACGATCGTGAGCACGTTGCTGATACTCGTGAAGCGGTCGCCGCTCGTCACCGCCCCGACGACGATGAGCAGCAGCAACGCGATGACGAGCCCGATGTTGCGGCCGGCGGCGCTGCCGAGAAACCTGCGCAGGGTGGCGGATGCCCTATTCGAACTCGCCTGCTGTTCCACGGGTGCTGCGGTCTGGTGGCTCATGCTGCGCTTCCTTTCATAACCAGGTCGAGAACGCCCGATTCGTCGATGTCTGAGGCCGCCACGATGTCGAGGGTCTCGCCCTCGGCGAGCACGAGCACCCGGTCGGCGAGACCGAGCACCTCTTCTATCTCGCTCGAGACCACGACGATCGCGGTCTTCGCGGCGGAGAGCTGTCTGATCAGCGAGTAGATCTCTGCGCGGGCGCCCACGTCGACGCCGCGCGTCGGCTCGTCGAGCAGCAGCACCGTGGTGCCGTGCACGAGCCAGCGGGCCAGCATGACCTTCTGCTGGTTGCCGCCGGAGAGCAGCCCGACCGCCCGGTCGGGGTCGGCGGGGCGCAGTTCGAGCGACTCGAGCTGGTTGCGCGCGGTCGACCGCTCGAGCTTCTCGTTGAGAAAGCCGCCGCGCGCGAACCGGGCGAACGACGACAGGGTCACGTTGCGGTAGATCGGCTGTTCGAGGATGAGGCCCTGGCTCTTGCGCTCCTCGGGAGACAGCCCGATGCCGACCGAGACCGAGGCCGGCACCGAGCCGCCGCGCACGGGCTTGCCCAGCACCGACACCGACCCGGCGGTCGGCTTGATCGCCCCGTAGATGGTCTCCAGGATCTCCGACCGCCCCGATCCGACCAGCCCGGCGAGACCGAAGATCTCGCCGGCGCGCACGCTGAACGACACCGGGTCGAAGACGCCCTTCACGGTGAGGCCCTCGACGCGCAGTACCTCCTCCGCGTCATCCGCAATCGCGACCGCCGGCGGGAAGACGTTCTCGACGTCGCGCCCCGTCATCAGGGTGATCAGTTTCGGCGTCGGGGTGTCGGCGACGGTGAGGCCGCTCGCGGTGGTGCGTCCGTCTTTGATGACGGTGATGCGGTCGCCGATCTCGCGGATCTCGGCGAGACGGTGCGAGATGTAGACGACCGCGATGCCGTCGTTGGTGAGCTCCCTGACCACGCGGAACAGGTTCTTCACCTCTTCGGAGTCGAGCACGGCGCTCGGTTCGTCCATAACGATGAGCCGGATGTCACGGGAGAGCGCTCTGGCCATGGAGACGATCTGCTTGTTGGCGGGCGAGAGGGAGCCCACCTCGCGCGACGGCGACAGGTCGCCGTGGCCGAGCCGTTTCAGCAGCGCCTTCGCGCGTCGGTGGGCCTCGCGCACCTTGAGCACGCCGCCGGTGGACAGTTCGTGGCCGAGGAAGATGTTCTCGGCGATGCTGAGGCCGTCGACGACGTCGAGCTCCTGGTACATCGTGGCGATACCGAGGTCGAGGGCCGCGATCGGGTCGGCGATCGTCACGCTCTCGCCGCGCCACAGCAACTCGCCCTGTTCGGGCGTGTAGACGCCGGCGAGCACCTTGATGAGGGTGGACTTTCCCGCGCCGTTCTGGCCGAGCACGCAGTGCACCTCGCCGGGAACGATCGAGAAATCGACGCCTTTGAGCGCGGCGACTCCCGCGAACGACTTCGTCACTCCGCGCACCTCGAGGAGGGGCGAGCCATGGTCAGCGTTGATCATGACCGCAGGCTAGCAGAGAACGGGTAGGTATCGGCCAAAACTTGTTTCGAGAATTGCAGCTTTTGATTTTAATCGGAGAAAGCTGTTCCCTTGCCGTCGGGGCTCTGCTACGTTGCATCCATTGTCGATGTGGACGGTGTGACGTGGGCCTGGCAGTGCAGCCGGGGCGCGTTGCGGGTGTTTCGCGTCGGCGCCAGAGGCATCCGCATTCACCCACACTGGAGGACCCCATGCTTTCCACCCGCTCATCACGGCGCAAAACCCTCGCGCTCGTCGGAACGTCGGTCGTCATCGCCGGCCTGCTCGCCGGCTGCACCACCGGAACCACCGACACCCCCGGTTCCGCCCCCACGAACAACACCGAGAACGAGGAGACCGGCGACACCATCGTCATCGGCTTCTCGGGCCCCGCCGCCGACCACGGCTGGCTCGGCGCCATCAACTCCGCGGCGATCGCCGAGGCGGAGAAGTACCCCGACATCGACCTGCGCGTCGCGGAGGGCACCAACGACGCCAGCCTGCAGATCAGCCAGGTCGAGGGCTTCATCAACGACAAGGTCGACGCGATCGTGCTGCTGCCGACCGACGGCTCGGCGCTCACCGACGTGGCGACCAAGGCGATGGAGGCCGGCATCCCGGTCATCAACGTCGACCGCGAGTTCTCGTCGACGTTCGCCGCCCGCACCACCATCCTCGGCGACAACTACGGCATGGGCGTCAGTGCCGGTACGTACATCTGCGAGCAGGTGGGCGACAACCCCGACGCCGTGATCGCGGAGATCGCCGGCATCGACTCGCTGCCGCTCACGCAGGACCGCAGCCGCGGCTTCGCCGACGCCCTCGACGACTGCGGTCTCGAGGTGTCGAACCGCGTCGCCGCCGACTTCACCGTCGCCGGCGGTGAGGCCGTCACCTCGCAGCTGCTCTCCGCGGCCCCCGAGATCGACGCCCTCTGGAACCACGACGACGACCAGGGCCTTGGCGTGCTGGCCGCGATCGAATCCGCCGGCCGCGACGAGTTCATCATGGTCGGCGGCGCCGGCTCGAAGAACGCGATGGACCTGATCAAGTCGGGCGACAGCGTGCTCAAGGCCACGGTCATCTACCCGTCGACGCAGGCGGCCGACGGCATCCGGTTGGCCCGGCTCGTGGCCCAGGACAAGGCCCTCGGCGACCTCGTCGAGGTGGAGGTGCCGAGCCGCATCGTGCTGAACGCGCCGGTGGTCACCGCGGAGAACGTGGACAAGTATCTGCCGACCGCGTTCGAGTCCTAGAAACCACGGGTTAGGGGTGCGCCCCCGGGGAGAGGCGCGGGCGCACCCGTATAATAGAGGCCACGACATGTCTGCAGCTGTGTGTTATAAACAAATCCGAGCCCACGAGA
>NZ_JBKKAD010000147.1:0-23188 GCF_046714715.1 Conyzicola sp.
CCTCGTTGCCGGGCGTGACGCCGTCCCCGATGAGCATCAGCCCGCTGCGCACGTGGTCGGCGACGACCCGCAGCCGGACGTCGTCTGCGTGACCGTCCTGCCCACCCCGGCCGTAGGTGACCCCCGCCAGCTCGGCCGCGCGGCGCAGCACCGGAGCAACCTCGTCGATCTCATACATGTTGTCGACGCCCTGCAGCAGGTAGGCCACCCGCTCCAGGCCCATGCCGGTGTCGATGTTCTTCTTGGGCAGCTCCCCGAGGATCTCGAAGTTTTTGCCGCTGCCCTCCCCGCGCAGGTACTGCATGAAGACGAGGTTCCAGATTTCGACGTAGCGGTCGTCGTCGGTGGCGGGGCCGCCGTCGCGGCCGTAGGCGGGTCCGCGGTCGAAGAAGATCTCCGAGCAGGGGCCGGCGGGGCCGGGCTGGCCGGTCGACCAGTAGTTCGTGTCCATGTCGAGACGCTGGATGCGCTCGTCGGGAAGTCCCGCGGTGTTCTTCCAGTAGCGGATCGCTTCTTCGTCGTCTTTGTAGACCGTGACCCAGAGGTCTTTCTCGTCGAACCCGAGACCGCCGTCGGACTCCGACGAGGTGAGCAGCTCCCAGGCGTACTCGATCGCCTGCTCCTTGAAGTAGTCGCCGAACGAGAAGTTGCCGTTCATCTGGAAGAACGTGCCGTGGCGGGGGGTCTTGCCGACCTCTTCGATGTCGAGGGTGCGGATGCACTTCTGCACGCTCGTCGCGCGCGGGTAGGGCGCCGGCACCAGCCCGGTGAGATAGGGCACGAAAGGAACCATGCCGGCCACCGTGAACAGCAGCGTGGGATCTTCGCTCACCAGCGAGGCGGAGGGCACAACGGTGTGACCGCGGTCTCCGAAGTAGGTGAGCCAGCGGCGTTGAATTTCTGCGGTCTGCATGGAGTCCTGAAACTAGAAGAGCCGGCCGCTCGGGCCGGTCGAGGTGGCGAGTGGGGAGTGAGGGGTCTAGTTGATGTCGTCGATAGCGGCGCGGAGTTCGGCCTCGCGCTGCTTGTAGCCGTCGACCACGGCGTCGCTGAAGTCGTGCGCCTTGGCGTTCACGTCGTCGAAGAACTTCTTGCCGCCGCTGGTCTTGGCGATCTGGTGAGCCGCTACGAAACCGACGGCCACGCCGACGACGAGCCACAGTACTTTTTTCACGGGTTTCTCCCTAGAGGTCGGTGTTCAGCTTACTTCTTCGCCCGTCGGCGCCCCGTGCCGGGGAGCCCGCCGAACGCCGCACGAACGCCCGCGGAGAAGGCCGCGACCTTGATGAGCGGCCCGCCGACCGATGCCGCGAAGAGCGACACGAGAGCGGTCAGGTTGCCCGTGGTCTCGGCGATGTCGCCGGTGATCGTGTCGAGGCGGCCGAGCTGCTTGTTCGATTCGCTGATCGTCGTCGTCGCCTCTTCGAGCAGCGGTGTGACGTTCTCTCCGAGCTCGCGGATCGCCTTGCTCGTCTCGTCGAATACGCGGCCGAGCTTTACGAGCGGCACGGCCAGCAGGCCCACGAGGATCGCGAAGATGCCTGCCGCGATGAGGCCAGCGATGTCTCCACCAGTCATTGTGATTCTCCTTGTGCTCGTGGCAGTGCGCCGACATTTACCCTAACGGGAGAAGCCAGCACCCGTCGTCGCAGTGCACCGGCCCCGGCACATCCGAGGGGTCGAAAAAGGGGCCGTGGCATAAGCCACGGCCCCTTCTCGGATACGTATCCGAATACTTAGCGAGCTGCGTAGTACTCGACGACGAGCTGGACTTCACACGTCACGGGAACTTCGATGCGCTTCGGGCGACGCACGAGGCGCGCCTGCAGCTTGTCGAGCTCGACCTCGAGGTACGGGGGAAGCTTCGGCAGGAGGTCGACGTGACCGCCGGCTGCTGCGACCTGGAACGGCTCGAGGCCTTCGCTCTTCACGTGCACGTGCACGAGCTGGCCGGGCTTGACGCGGAACGACGGGCGGTCGACGCGCTGGCCGTCGACCAGGATGTGGCGGTGGACGATCAGCTGGCGGGCCTGAGCGGTCGTACGGGCGATCGCCGAACGAACGAGGATCGCGTCGAGACGCATCTCGAGCTGCTCGACCAGGTTCTCACCGGTCAGGCCGGCGGCACGACGTGCCTCTTCGAACTGGATCTTGAGCTGGGCCTCGCGGATGCCGTACTGGGCGCGCAGACGCTGCTTCTCGCGAAGACGGACGGCGTAGTCGCTGTCCTGCTTGCGCTTCGTGCGGCCGTGCTCACCCGGAGCGTACGGACGCTTCTCGAGGTACTTGGCGGCCTTCGGCGTGAGGGCGATGCCCAGCGCGCGCGACAGGCGGGTCTTGCTACGGGTACGTGACTTAGTAGACACAGTGTCCTTTTCTAGATAAATCCAACGTGGAAAACCGGCTGCTCGCGAACACGCATGCGCGCGCAAAACAGAACCGATGAAAGTAGAGGGATTTGCCGCGGAGACCGGTCGGCTACAGACCAGATGCTCCTTGACCGAGAGTCCGCAGCAGCCGTGCGCGGACAATCGATATCAGGCGGGGTCAAGATTAGCACAGACCATCGTTGGCCGAGCGTGCCGAAGCCCGGCGCGCCGGCTCATTTGCCGCGGATGATGCGGCGCAGCTTCGCCCAGCGCGCGAACACCTCACGCTCGTTGCCGTGTTCGGTCGGCTCGTAGTACTTTGCGCCGAGCAGTTCGGTCGGCGGGTACTGCTGCTGCACCACTCCGATGTCGTAGTCGTGCGGGTAGAGGTAGCCCTTGCCGTGCCCGAGCTTCTTCGCACCCGCGTAGTGCGCGTCGCGGATGGGTTTCGGCACGCGGCCGATCTTGCCGGCCCGCACGTCGGCGATGGCCTTGTCGATGCCGATGTACGACGCGGGCGACTTCGGCGCGGTCGCGAGGTAGACGACCGCCTGCGCGAGCGGGATGCGGCCCTCGGGCATGCCGATGAACTGCACGGCGTCGGCAGCGGCGACCGCGATTACGAGCGCCTGCGGGTCGGCGAGCCCGATGTCTTCGGAGGCGCTGATGATGATGCGGCGGGCGATGAACCGGGGGTCTTCGCCCGCCTCGATCATGCGCGCGAGATAGTGCAGAGCGGCGTCGGCGTCGGAACCGCGGATCGACTTGATGAACGCGCTGATGACGTCGTAGTGCTCGTCGCCCTGTCGGTCGTAGCGCAGAAGCGCGCGGTCGACGGCCCTCGACACCGTGTCGCCGGTGACGACGGGCAGTTCTGCCGGCGGTGTCGCGGTGTCGTCCGTGGCATCCGTCTCGTCTTCGTCGTCTTCGTCTTCGTCTTCGAGCGAGGCCGTCTCGCGGTCGTATTGCTGCTGCGCGGCGACGGACTCCCCCGAGGCACTGAGTGCGGATGCCTCGAGTGCGGTGAGCGCGCGCCTCGCGTCGCCGGAAGCGAGTCGGATGATCGCCTCGCGCCCGCTGGGGTCGAGCACCACGGTGCCGTCGAGGCCGCGCGGGTCGGACACCGCCCGGTCGATGACCGCCCCGAGGTCGTCGTCGGTGAGCTGTTCGAGCGTGAGCAGGAGCGACCGGGAGAGCAGCGGCGAGATAACCGAGAACGACGGGTTCTCGGTCGTGGCGGCCACCAGGATGACCCACCCGTTCTCTACGCCGGGCAGCAGGGCGTCTTGCTGCGCCTTGGTGAATCGGTGGATCTCGTCGAGGAAGAGAACGGTCGAGATGCCGTAGAGGTCGCGTCGGGAAAGCGCCTCCTCCATCACCTGACGCACGTCGCGCACACCGGCGGTGACGGCCGAGAGCTCGACGAAGTTACGGCCCGAGCTGTGGGCGACGAGCTTCGCGAGGGTCGTCTTGCCGGTTCCGGGAGGACCCCACAGGATGATCGAGACCGAGCCCTGCTCGCCCGACTTGTCGGTGGCGAGGCTGACGAGCGGCGAACCGGGGCGCAGCAGGTGGCGCTGGCCGGCTACCTCGTCGAGCGAGGTGGGGCGCATACGCACCGCGAGAGGGGTCGCCCCGCTGCGAAGTCCTGGCTGGGCACTCATGTAGGCAATGCTAACCGCGGCGGGTGACACGCATTTGGCCGGTGAACGCTCGCCACCGTAAAGTTCAGGGGGCATCCGGCCGTCGAGCGTTCTCTGGAGGAACTGTGGCTTCGAACAAAAACCAGGAACGCGAGGCGCGCGAACGCCTGAAGCTCTACAACGCCCGGCAGGGTGTGCACGAGCACCGGGTGAAGCGCCGCCGCCGCGACAACATCATCGCCGTTCTCGGGGCACTCGTGGTCATCGCCCTCGCGGCCGCGACGCAGATCTTCTACTTCTCCGCGGGCCCCGGCGTGCCCGAGGCGACGCCGAGCGCGAGCGCGACCCCGGAGGCGACCGGCGAGAACGTCGGCGACGTCCCCGACGCGGACACAGCAGAGTCGCGCGCCTGGACCGGCGAGCTGACGCTCAACGACATCCCGCTCGGCATCACCCTCGACGGCGCCCTCGCGCCCCAGGCTGCCGCGTCGCTCATCGGCGACATCCAGAACGGCTACCTCGTGGGCAAGACCTGCCACCGCCTGGCCGACAGCGACGGATTCAAGGTGCTGCAGTGCGGCTCGCTCGACGGCACGGGCGCCACCGATGCATCCTATTCTTTCGGTCCGATCGAGAACGCGCCGGCCGACGACGTCTACCCGACCGGAACCATCGCGATGGCCCGCGTCGGCGACGACGCCTACAGCAACGGCCACCAGTTCTTCATCGTCTTCGGCGACACCACCATCCCGTCGGACACGGCGGGCGGCTACACCGTCGTCGGCCAGGTGACGAGCGGACTCGACGCTCTGCAGTCCGGCGTTATCGACGCGGGCATCGCCGATGGTGCCGCCGACGGCGCCCCGGTCGTCGCCACGACGATTACCGCCGCGACAATCCAATAACAACCGTTCCCGCATCTTTGCGCACTATGCGAGTGGCATAGGCTGGAACATGGTCAGTCAGCAGCTACTGGCACGAGAAGCAAGGTGAAATCACGTGGCATCAAACGATCAGGCTCCCTGGGGACGCGTTGACGAGACAGGCACTGTCTACGTCCGCGAGGAATCAGGCGAACGCGCCGTAGGGCAGTACCCCGACGGCAGCCCAGAAGAAGCACTCGCGTACTTCGAGCGCAAGTACGTCGAACTGGCCGGCCAGGTGACGCTGCTCGAACAGCGCACCAAGCGCGCCGCTTCGGCTGCCGACGTCTCGAAGGCCGTCAAAGCCCTCTCGTCGACGATCGCCACGGCCAACGCCGTGGGCGACCTCGCCTCGCTGCAGCGCCGCCTCGAAGCCCTCAGCGGCACCGTGAGCGAGCTGACCGAGAAGCAGAACGAAGAGAGCAAGGCCGCCGTCACCGCGGCGATCGCGGAGCGTACCGCCCTCGTCGTCGAGGCCGAGACACTCGCCGCGCAGGATCCGGCCAAGGCCCAGTGGAAGCAGGTGACCGCGGCCATCGACGAGATCTTCGCGCGCTGGCAGAAGCACCAGGCCGACGGCCCGCGTCTGCCGAAGAACGAGAGCAACGAGCTGTGGAAGCGATTCCGTGCGGCCCGTTCGACGATCGACACGCACCGCAAGGCATTCTTCTCCGAACTCGACGCCGTGCACCGCGACGCTCGCACGCGCAAGCAGGAGCTCGTCGAGAAGGCCGAAGCCCTCGTGAGCAAGGGTGTAGACGGCATTCCCGCCTACCGCGGCCTGCTCGACGAGTGGAAGCTCGCGGGTCGCGCCGGCAAGAAGCTCGACGACTCGCTCTGGGCGAAGTTCAAGGCCGCGGGCGACGAGCTCTACTCGGCCAAGTCCGAGGTGGAAGCCGTCGACAACGTCGAGTTCGAGGCGAACCTCGCCCTCAAGCTCGAACTGCTCGAAGAGGCCGAGCCCCTGCTCACCGCCACCGACCGCGTGAAAGCCAAAGAGGCCCTCACGTCGGTGCAGCGCCGCTGGGACAAGATCGGCAAGGTTCCTCGCGACAAGGTCAAGACCGTCGACGACCGCCTGCGCAAGGTCGAGGCCGCCGTGCGCAAGCTCGACGACGACCACTGGCAGAAGAGCAACCCCGAGAAGCAGGCACGCTCCGAGGGCCTTGCGAGCCAGCTACAGGATGCCATCGCGAAGCTCGAGCGGGAACTCGCCGACGCGAAGACCAGCGGAGACAAGAAGAAGATCGCGGACGCGCAGGAAGCGCTGGACGCCCGCAAGCTCTGGCTGGGTGCGATCAAGAACTAGCAGCGAAACGGCCGCGATTTCCACAGACGGCACAACCGCACCGATCGAGAGAACGGGGGCGAGTCGGCACTAACCGGTAGCACTATCGGTCTATGGCCAGACTCGCCCCCGTTCTGCATGCGGGAGACCTCCCCCTGGCAGAGCTCTGCGCCGCCCGGCTCGACGGCGAACTCTTCGGCGTCGACGAGGCCTTCCTCCCGATCGACGTCGCAACGGGCGCCATTGCCCGGGCCAAGGCCGCCGGCCGGTTCTGGCCCGGGCGACTTATCGCCGAGCGCGCCACCGCGGCGTGGATCTGGGGAGCGACGGTCGACCCGCCCGCCCGACACCAGCTCTGCACCAGCAAAGACGCCCGCGCCAGGCCGCCCGTTCCGGCGCGCAGCACCGTTCGCGAGGTGACGATCGCCCCCGACGAGTACGCGCGGGTCGCGGCGCTGCGGGTCACCACGCCCCTGCGCACCGTCGTCGATCTGGCGCGCTTCGGTGCCGAGTACACCGACGCCGACCGCGAGATCACGCTGACGCTGGCCCGCCTCGACGGCCTGACGCTGACGGACTGCCGCGAGGCGCTCGACAGGAGGCGCAACCTGCCGGCGAAGAAGCTCGCCTGGTCGCGCCTGCTGACGGTGTTCGGCTAGCCCGAGTTGACCCGGTATACGTCGTAGACGGCGTCGATGCGGCGAACCGCGTTGAGCACGCGGTCGAGGTGCGTCGTGTCGCCCATCTCGAACACGAACCGCGAGATCGCGAGCCGCTGATTCGAGGTGGACACGGTCGCGGAGAGGATATTGACGTGGTTCTCGCTGAGCACCCTGGTCACGTCGGAGAGCAGCCCCGATCGGTCGAGCGCCTCCACCTGGATCTGCACGAGGAACAGGCTCTTCGACGACGGCGCCCACTCCACGTCGATCATGCGCTCGGGCTCGGTCATGAGCTCTTTCACGTTCTTGCAGTCGGCGCGGTGCACCGAGACACCCGCACCGCGCGTGACGAAGCCGACGATGGTGTCGCCGGGCACCGGCGTGCAGCACTTGGCGAGCTTGACCAGGATGTCGGGCGCACCGCGCACGAGTACGCCGGAGTCGGCGTTACGCATCTTGCTCGAACGGCGCTGCGAGGCGAAAGTGACCTCGGAGTCTTCGTTGTCGACCTCGGTGGCGATCGCGGCGAGAACCTTCTCGATCACCGACTGGGTCGAGACGTGCCCCTCGCCGACGGCGGCGTAGAGCGCCGACACGTCTTCGTAGCGCATCTGGGCCGCTACGTCGTTGAACGAGTCCTGGCTCATCAGCTTCTGCAGCGGGAGGTTCTGCTTGCGCATGGCCCGGGCGATCGCATCGCGGCCCTGCTCGATGGCCTCGTCGCGGCGTTCCTTGGTGAACCAGCCCCGGATCTTGCTGCGCGCGCGGGGGGACTTGACGAAGTTCAGCCAGTCCTGGCTCGGCCCGGAATCGGGGTTCTTCGAGGTGAACACCTCGACCGAGTCGCCGCTGTGCAGTTCGCTCTCCAGTGGAACGAGACGTCCGTTGACCTTGGCGCCCATCGTGCGATGGCCGATCTCGGTGTGCACGGCGTAGGCGAAGTCGACGGGGGTCGCCCCGGCGGGCAGCCCGATGACCTTGCCCTTCGGCGTGAAGACATAGACCTCTTTGGCGCCGATCTCGAAACGGAGGGAGTCGAGGAACTCGTCGGGGTCGCTCGTCTCGGCTTCCCAGTCGGAGATGTGCGCGAGCCAGGCCATGTCGCCATCGTCCTGCAGCGCGGTGGAGGCACCGCGGCCGCCGTTCACCCGCTCCTTGTACTTCCAGTGCGCCGCGACACCGAACTCGGCCCGCTGGTGCATCTCCTGGGTGCGGATCTGGATCTCGACCGGGCGGCCCTGCGGCCCGATGACCGTGGTGTGCAGCGACTGGTACAGGTTGAACTTCGGCGTCGCGATGTAGTCCTTGAACCGGCCCGGGATCGGGTTCCAGCGCGCGTGGATCGACCCGAGCACGGCGTAGCAGTCGCGCACCGAGTTGACGAGCACACGGATGCCGACGAGGTCGTAGATCTCGTCAAACTCGCGGCCCCGCACGATCATCTTCTGGTAGATCGAGTAGTACTGCTTGGGGCGTCCCGCGACGGAGCCCTTGATCTTCGACGCCTTGAGGTCGTCGTTGACCGACTCGATGACCTGCTGCACGAACTCCTCGCGCTGCGGGGTGCGCTGACGCACAAGGCTCTCGATCTCCACGTAGAGCTTGGGGTAGAGCACAGAGAACGAGAGGTCTTCGAGCTCCCACTTGATGGTCTGGATTCCGAGACGGTGCGCGAGGGGCGCGTAGATCTCGAGGGTCTCCTTCGCCTTGCGGGTAGCGGTCTCCTCGCTCACGAAACCCCACGTGCGCGCGTTGTGCAGCCGGTCGGCGAGCTTGATCACCAGCACGCGGATGTCCTTCGACATCGCGACGACCATCTTCCGGACGGTCTCGGCCTGAGCGCTGTCGCCGTACTTCAGCTTGTCGAGCTTGGTGACACCGTCGACGAGCATGGCGATCTCTTCGCCGAAGTCGTGCCGCAGGGTCTCCAAGGCGTAGTCGGTGTCTTCCACCGTGTCGTGCAGAAGTGCCGCGGCGATGGTCTTAGACCCGATGCCCAGGTCGGCGAGGATCTGCGCGACCGCCACCGGATGGGTGATGTACGGCTCGCCGCTGCGCCGCTTCTGCCCGCGGTGCGCCAGCTCCGCCGCGGCATATGCGCGCTCGATCAGCGCGATGTCGGCCTTGGGGTGGTGCAGGCGCACCGTCTTGATGAGGCGGTCGACCGCCCCGGCCGGCTGGGCCCGGGAGAAGATCCTCGGAATCAGGCTGCGCAAAGACGCCGTGGTGTTGGATGTCTCGGTCATGCGCGCCTCATTCGCCAATCGTAGTCGCGCGTTAGCTAGCCGTCTCGACCGTGCTGACCGGCGTCTTCACGCTGGCCGCGCGGGCCGTCTGCAGACGCTTGGTCTGCTTCAGGATGGCGGGCTCGTTCTCGCGCAGCTGCGCGTAGAGCGGAGCCGCGATGAAGATGGTCGAGTACGTGCCGATCAGGATGCCGATGAAGAGCGACAGCGCGATGTCGCGCAGCGTCCCGGCCCCGAGCACGACGGCTCCGATGAAGAGGATCGCGCCGACGGGCAGCGCGGCGACGACGCCGGTGTTGATGGAGCGCACGAGCGTCTGGTTCACCGCGAGGTTGACGGATTCGCCGAAGGTGCGGCTCGACGCCGGACCGTCTTCGGCCGTGTTCTCCCGGATCTTGTCGAAGACCACCACGGTGTCGTAGAGCGAGTAGCCGAGGATGGTGAGGAATCCGATCACGGCCGACGGCGTGATCTCGAACCCGAGGATGCCGTACACACCCGCGGTGATGATGATGTCGTGCAGCAGCGAGACGATCGCCGCGACGGACATCTTCCAGGTGCGGAAGTAGAGCGCCATCACGATCGCGGCGAGGATGATGAACACCACGAGGGCGCGCATCGCCGACGTCGTGATGTCGGCGCCCCACGACGGGCCGATGAACGACGCGGTCACCTGGGTGGCCGGCACGTCGAAGGTCTCCGCCAGGGCGCCCGCGAGCGTGTCGGACTCCTCCTGCGTGAGCTGTTCGGTCTGCACGCGGATACCGCTGTCCCCGACCGTCGTCACGCGAGGCGAAGCATCCGGGACTATGGATTCGACGGTGGCCGTCGCCGTGTCCTGGTTCACGATCGGGTCGCTGTCGAGGTTCTCGATCTCGGAGACCTGGAACTCGGATCCGCCCCGGAACTCGATGCCGAAGACGAAGCCGCCGCGGAGGGCCGGACCGACGATCGACGCGAGGATCATAACCGCGGCGATGATGTACCAGATGCGGCGCTTGCCGACGAAGTTGAACGACCGCTCCCCCGTGTAGAGGTCATTGCCGAACTTGGCGAAGCCGCCCATCAGGAGTCCTTCCGATCAACGTTGCTATCGCTCGAGGTCCCGGCGAGTTCTGCGGCCTTGCGTTCTGCGATCGTCTGGCGGCGGGCCGCTTCCTTGGCCGCACCGGTCTTCGACGTCGCGGGAGTCGGGGCACGGAACTGCGCGCGACCCCGGTAGACCGCGCCGAGCGCGTTCGGGTCGAGCCCGCTCATCGGGTGGCCCGAGGAGAAGTACTTGGTGGTGGCGAGCAGCTGCAGCACGGGGTGGGTGAAGAGCACGACGATGATGACGTCGATGATCGTCGTGACACCCAGTGTCAGGGCGAACCCGCGCACGTTGCCCACCGCGAGGATGAACAGCACGACGGCGGAGAGCAGGTTGACGGCCTTGGCGGCGAAGATCGTGCGTAGCGCGCGCTTCCAGCCCGCCTCGACGGCCGAGACCAGCGCTCGCCCGTCACGCAGTTCGTCGCGGATGCGCTCGAAGTAGACGATGAACGAGTCGGCGGTGAATCCGATGGCGACGATGAGTCCCGCGACACCGGCGAGCGACAGTCGGTAGCCCTCGCGCCACGACATGATCACGATCACGAAGTAGGTGACGATCGCCGCGACCACGAGCGACGCGACGGTCACGAGGCCGAGCAGCCGGTACTGGAAGAGCGAGTAGGCGAACACCAGGATGAGGCCGATGAGACCGGCGATGAGGCCGCTCTGCAGCTGCGACGACCCGAGCGTCGACGAGATGACCTCGGAGCTCTGTACCTCGAAGCCGATCGGCAGCGCGCCGAACTTCAACTGGTCGGCGAGCGTCTTGGCCGTCTCCTGGTCGAACGACCCGCTGATCTGCGGCTTGCCGTCGGTGATCGCCGCGTTCGTCGACGGCGCCGAGATGACCCGGCCGTCGAGCACGATCGCGAACTGGTTGCGGGCGTCTCCGACGCCGTAGCCGAAGAGGCGCGTCGTCACGTCGGCGAACTGATCGGTGCCTTCGGCGTTGAACACTATGTTCACGCCCCACGCGCCGGTGCTGACGCCCTGGCTGTTCATCACCAGGCCGCTGGTCGCGTCGCTGATGGTCGAGCCGGCGACCTCGGTCGGGCCGAGGATGTACTTGTACACGCCGGTGGAGTCACACGTGACGAGCGGCTGATCCGCGGGGGCGACGTTGGCGCCCTCCGCATCGAGGTTGGCGCAGTCGAAGTTGGTGTACTGGTCGGCGAGTGCCGGCGTGATCCAGTTGGTGTCGCTCGCGTCGGTGGGTGAGACGCTCGGCGTCGATTCGAGCGAGGGGCTGGCCGCGTCGGTCGGCGTGGGCGTCGCGGTCGACCCGTCTTCACCGACGGCGGCCGTGGCGGCCGCCTCGGTGGCGAGCACGGGACGGAACTCGAGCTTGGCCGACGACTGGATGCGGTCGAGTGTGGCCTTGTCGGGGGTTCCCGGAATGGAGACGACGACGTTCTGGTCGCCCTGCGTCGTGATCTCCGCCTCGGAGACACCGCTCGCGTCGATGCGGTCTCGGATGATCGACACGGCCTGGGTGAGCTGGTCGGGCGTAACCTCCTGCCCGTCTTCGAGCTGCGGGGCGAGGATGATCTGCGTGCCGCCCTCGAGGTCGAGCGCCAGCT
Source organism: Conyzicola sp. (assembly GCF_046714715.1). Taxonomy (GTDB): domain Bacteria; phylum Actinomycetota; class Actinomycetes; order Actinomycetales; family Microbacteriaceae; genus Conyzicola. The sequence goes on from NZ_JBKKAD010000147.1 coordinate 11,804, forward strand.
TCGGCGTCCAGGACCACCCGGCAAAGGCGACGCCAGCACCGTTGATGCCCACTAGCAGAGCGATGATGACGGTGAGCCAGGCCAGCGAACGCCAGGCCTTCTTTACCGGGGTGGTTCTTGCCACGTACGGACTCAGCTTTCTATGGAGGCGCGAAGTTGCGCCTGACACTCAGATGGCGCCCTCGCGGACGCCATCACCCCAAGGGTAGTTGTTACTCGTCGACCTTCTTGCTGGAGGCCCGACGAACGGGCTTCGTGGCCGGCTTGTCGTCGGCGGAAGGCTCTTCGACGACGGGCTCGACGACGATGATCTCCTCGGCGTGCTTGTCGGTCGGCTCGGCGAGCTCGCCGAACTCGGGGTTCGCGGCCTTCTCGCGGGCCTCGGCCTCACGGTTCGCGATCTCCATGGCCTCTTCGACCGAGCGAGGCTCGCCCGTGCTGACACCGCTGACGGTCGAGTCGGCCTCGGTGACTACCTTCGCGAGGGTCTGTCGGTGCACCCGCACGATGTTGCCGGGAGAGACCTCGAGCTCGGCGACGTTGCTGACCTCGTCGACGGAGACGAGAGTTCCGAAGAGTCCGAAGTTCGTCATGACCTCGACGCCGGGAACGATCTGCGACTTGAGCTCTTCCTGCTTGGCCTTGTTCTTGCGGCTGTTGCGGAAGGCGTAGATGACGAAGAGCGCCAGCACTACGACCAGGGCGATGTTTAGGAAGGTGTCGTTCATGGGAAAACCTCTCGGAGAGCATGTGGGGCCGGGTCAGTCAAAGGGAGTGACGCTAGGGGGCCACCAAGAATTATAGGTCATCCCCGAAGAGGCCTTCGCTGTGCTTGCTCAGGCCGAAGTGCTTCCAGGCCTCGCGTGTCGCGACACGGCCGCGCGGGGTGCGAATGAGGAGTCCGATACGCACGAGGAAGGGCTCGACGACCGCCTCGATGGTCTCGGCCTCTTCGCCGACGGATACGGCCAGGGTGTTGAGACCTACCGGTCCCCCGTCGAACCTGTTCAGCACGATGTTCATCACCGCGCGGTCGAGCCGGTCTAGGCCGAGCTCGTCGACGTCGTACAGCTCGAGAGCCGCGTTCACCGCGTCGATTCCGGCTCCCTCGCCCGTGACGATGGCGTAGTCGCGCACGCGGCGCAGCAGCCGGTTGGCGATGCGCGGGGTTCCGCGGCTGCGCCCGGCGATCTCGGCGAGGGCGGGACGCTCGATGTCGAGCTGCAACATCTGTGCCGCCCGCACCAGCACCAGCTCGAGTTCGCTCGACTCGTAGAACTCGAGGTGGGCGGTGAAACCGAACCGGTCGCGCAACGGATTCGGCAGCATGCCCGAGCGGGTGGTCGCGCCCACGAGGGTGAACGGGGCGAGGTCGAGCGGGATCGAGGTCGCGCCCGCGCCCTTCCCCACCATGATGTCGATGCGGAAGTCTTCCATCGCCAGGTACAGCATCTCCTCGGCGGAGCGCGCCATGCGGTGGATCTCGTCGATGAACAGCACCTCGCCGGGAACGAGCGAGGAGAGAACGGCCGCGAGGTCTCCGGCGTGCTGGATGGCGGGACCACTCGACATGCGAAGCGGACGTCCGCTCTCGTGCGCGACGATCATCGCGAGGGTGGTCTTGCCGAGGCCGGGAGGCCCGGCGAACAGGATGTGGTCCGCCGTGCGTCCCTGCATCGAGGCGGCCTGCAGCAGCAGCTGCAGCTGACCGCGCACCTTCTGCTGGCCGACGAACTCGGCGAGCGACTGCGGACGCAGCGCGCCCTCGAAGGCGAGTTCGGCATCCGACTCCGGTTCGAGGCTGATGATGTCGTCGGCGGGGGTCACTTCTTCGCCGCCTGCTGCGGGCCGAGCTGGGCGAGGGCGATGCGCAGCAGGCTCGGCATGGTCTCGCGTTCGAGGTCGGTGGCGACGAGCATCGCCTCGTCGACCGCGACGATGGCGGTGCGCTCGGGCCAACCGAGGCCCATGAGCGCCAGCATCACGCTGTCGCGCACGGGCGTCGCGGCCGGGTTCGCCGCGGCACGCGCCTGGGGCACGACGACGAGCTTGCCCGCGAGCGAGACCACGATGAGCTTCGCGGTCTTCGGCCCGATGCCCGATACCTTGCGGAATGCTCCGTCGTCTTCGGCGGCGATAGCGCGCGCGATCTCGTTCGGGTCGAGGGCTGCCAGCACACCCATTGCGCTGCGCGGCCCGACTCCGGTGACGCTGCGCAGCAGGTCGAACACGGCGAGCTCGTCGGCGTCGGCGAACCCGTAGAGGCTGAGGTCGTCTTCGCGCACGATGAGCGTGGTGCGTAGAGCGGCCTCGTGCCCGACGCGCAGGCCGAGCGCCTGCTGCGGGGTCACCTGCACGGCGAGGCCCACTCCCCCGACCTCGATGACCGCGGTGGAACCCTGGGCTGCGAGCACTGTGCCTCGCACGGAAGAAATCATGCTCCCAGCCTACGTTTGGCCGCCGACTCGGCCGCGCGCCACGCGCTCTGCGCGGGAGTGAGGAGCCCGGATGCCGCGGCGCCCGCCTGCACGGACCCGGCCTCCGCGCGGCTCGCAGCCGTCGGCACGCCACCGCGCCACGCGTGGCAGATAGCCAGGGCGAGCGCGTCGGCGGCGTCCGCGGGTTTCGGCACGTCGTCGAGCCCGAGGATCTTGGCGACCATCAGCCCGACCTGCGCCTTCTCGGCCGAACCGTAGCCGGTCACGGCAGCCTTCACCTCGCTCGGGGTGTGCAGGCCGACCGTCAGACCGCGTGAGGCGGCCATGTGCATGGCGACCCCGCTGGCCTGCGCCGTTCCCATAACGGTGCGCAGGTTGTGCTGCGCGAACACCCGCTCGAGGGCGACGGCGTGCGGGGCGTGCTCGTCGATGAGCTCGGCCAGCTGGGTGCCGATCGCGAGGAGGCGCTGTTCGAGCGGCATCTCCGGCGGGGTGCGGATGACCCCGTAGTGCACCAGCGACGCTTTGCGCGTCGACGTGACATCCACCACACCGACGCCGCACCGGGTCAAGCCTGGGTCGATGCCCAGCACCCGGAGCGACATCGGTTTCTAGTCTTCGTCCAGCTGGGCCTGGACCTCGGGAGTGATCTCGAAGTTGGCGAAGATGTTCTGCACGTCGTCGGAATCTTCGAGTGCGTCGATGAGGCGGAAGATCTTGCGGGCGGTCTCGGCGTCGACCTCGATGGTGAGGTTGGGCACGAACTCGAGCTCCGAGGAGTCGTAGTCGATGCCGGCGTCCTGCAGCGCCTTGCGCGAGGAGACGAGGTGCGACGGGTCGGTGATGACCTCGAAGCCGCCGCCGTGGTTCTTCACTTCTTCGGCTCCGGCGTCGAGCACCGCCTCGAGGATGCCGTCTTCGCTGACACCGTCGGTGGCGGCGATCGAGATGACGCCCTTGCGGTTGAAGTTGTAGGCGACGCTGCCCGGGTCGGCCAGGGCCGCACCGTTGCGCGTCATGATGGCGCGCACGTCGGCAGCGGCACGGTTCTTGTTGTCGGTGAGGCACTCGATGAGCATCGCGACACCGTTGGCTCCGTAGCCTTCGTAGATGATCGTCGTGTACTCGACGGACTCGCCGCTGAGCCCGGCGCCGCGCTTGACGGCACGGTCGATGTTGTCGTTGGGCACCGAGGTCTTCTTGGCCTTCTGGATGGCGTCGACCAGAGTCGGGTTACCCGAGAGGTCTGCACCGCCCATCTTGGCTGCGACTTCGATGTTCTTGATGAGTTTGGCGAACGACTTTGCACGGCGCGAATCGGTGATCGCCTTCTTGTGCTTGGTGGTTGCCCATTTGGAGTGGCCTGACATGGTGAATATTCTAACCAACCGGGGCAGGCGGGGCCGCCATATCCTCAGGTGAGCCGCACTCCCGACGACTTGAGTTCGAGCGCGGCCAGCGACCGCATCACCGTTTCATCGCCGCGCCGCCAGGCCGCCATCGGGTCGGCGTCGATCGCACCCAAGGTGGTGAGCCGCTGCGTCGTCAGCGCCCGCAGGGCGAGCAGGTCGATGCCGGCGCCGGCCGAGACGAGCCGCCGCGCGTTTGCCGCCCGGCGCGCGAACCGCACGCGCGGCAGCAGCCACAGCACGAGGATCGCGAGAACGGGCAGCACGGCGATGCCCAGCCCGAGACCGAGGGCGAGATTCTGCACCGCCACCTGCTGGCTGGCGCCGGCCGCCTCGAGCGTCGCGCCGGCGTCGCTCGCGTTGTCGAACGGGCCGCGGATGCCGCCGCCGATGAGGGGCACTCCCCCGAGATTCTCGCCCACGTCGGTCATCGTCTCGCGGAAACCGGCCCCGGCCTGCTCCATCTGCACGCCGAAATCGGTGAGCCCGATCACGAGCGAGTGCACGAACAGGCCGAGCCAGACCCACGCGGCCATGAAGGCCACGGCGAGCAGGTCGACGGTGATCTGACGGGAGCGTTGGGGACCAAAGTCTGAGTAGAACTTCATAGGCCCACTGTCGCACGCGGTCAGCCCCTGGCGCGCACCCTGTCGACGAAGTACTCGTGGAACCGCGTCTCGCCGGTGATCTCCGGGTGGAACGACGTGCCGAGCAGGTTGCCCTGCTCGATGGCGACGATGCGCCCGTCGTCGAGCGCCGACAGCACGGTCACGCCCTCGCCCACCTTCTCGACGACCGGGGCGCGGATGAACACCGCGTGCACGGGCGGGTCGCCGAGCACCGGCACGTCGAGGTCGGTCTCGAACGAGTCGAGCTGCGACCCGAAGGCGTTGCGCCGCACGACCACGTCGAAGCCGCCGATAGTCTGCTGGCCGTCGATCGAGTCGCGCACGGAGTCGGCGAGCATGATCAGCCCCGCGCAGGTTCCGTACACGGGCAGACCGGATGCCACGGCCGCCTTGAGCGGTTCGGCAAGACCGAACAGGCGGCTGAGCTTGTCCATCACCGTCGACTCGCCGCCCGGAATGACCAGCCCCGCCACGCGCTCGAGATCGTCGGGGCGGCGAACGGAGACGGCGTCGACCCCGAGCCCGGCGAACACCGCCAGGTGCTCGCGGAAGTCGCCCTGCAGTGCCAGAACGCCTATCGGCCGGTCATTGCCCACGCGCAGCGGTGCCTACCAGCCGCGTTCGGCGAGACGGTGCGGCGCCGCGAGGTCGGACACGTTGATGCCGACCATGGCCTCGCCGAGTCCGCGCGACGCGTCGGCGATCACGGCCGGGTCGTCGAAGAACGTCGTGGCGCGAACGATGGCGGCTGCGCGCTTGGCGGGGTCGCCCGACTTGAAGATTCCGGAACCGACGAACACGCCGTCGGCACCGAGCTGCATCATCAGGGCGGCATCGGCGGGGGTCGCGACTCCTCCGGCGGTGAAGAGCACCACCGGGAGCTTTCCGGTGCGGGCGATCTCGAGCACGAGGTCGTAGGGCGCCTGCAGCTCCTTCGCGGCGACGTAGAGCTCGTCGTGGGTCTTGGCCGACAGCGCGGCGATCTCGCCCTTGATGGTGCGGATGTGCTTCGTCGCCTCGGAGACGTCGCCGGTTCCGGCCTCGCCCTTCGAGCGGATCATGGCCGCGCCCTCGGTGATGCGGCGCAGCGCCTCGCCCAGGTTGGTGGCGCCGCAGACGAACGGCACGACGAACTTCCACTTGTCGATGTGGTTGACGTAGTCGGCGGGGCTGAGCACCTCGGACTCGTCGATGTAGTCGACCTTGAGGGCCTCGAGCACCTGCGCCTCGACGAAGTGGCCGATGCGGGCCTTGGCCATCACGGGGATGGAGACGGCGGAGATGATGCCGTCGATGAGGTCGGGATCGCTCATGCGGGCGACGCCGCCCTGCGAACGGATGTCGGCGGGAACGCGCTCGAGCGCCATGACGGCGACGGCGCCGGCGTCCTCGGCGATCTTCGCCTGCTCGGCGTTGACGACGTCCATGATGACGCCGCCCTTCAGCATCTCGGCGAGTCCACGCTTGACGCGGCTGGTGCCCTGCTGGTCTGTCGTTTCGCTAGTGCTCATGGTCCTAATTCTACTGGTGCTGTGGAGGGGTGGTGCGGCTCACGCGGGCCACGCGGCGGCGACCTCGGCCCGCACGTCGCCGAGCAGCCGGGGCAGCGCCTTGCTGCCGGCGATGATCGGGAAGAAGTTCGAGTCGTGCGCCCAACGGGGAACGATGTGCTGGTGCAGGTGGTCGGCGATACCGGCACCGGCCAACTGGCCCTGGTTCATGCCGATGTTGAACCCGCTCGCCCCCGAAGTCGCGGTGAGCACGCGCATCGCCGTCTGGGTGAGGCTCGCGATCTCGGCGACCTCGGCGTCGGTCGCCTCGTCGTAGGTCGACACGTGGCGGTACGGGCACACGAGCAGATGGCCGCTGTTATACGGGAAGAGGTTGAGCAGCACGAACGCATGCTCTCCGCGCGCCACGATGAGCGCCTGCTCGTCGCCCAGGCTCGGCGCGACGCAGAACGGGCAGGAGTCTTTCGCCGGCTGCTGACCGCTCTCGATGTACGCGATGCGGTGCGGGGTCCACAGCCGCTGGAAGGCGTCGGGAACCGCGGCGAAACCGTCGAGAGACTCGACGTCCTCGTACTCGGTCCCGTCGTAGTCCTTCATCAGACCTGCGCCTTGGTGCGGATCGACTCGAGGATGCGCTCGACGGCCTCGTCGACGGGGATGCCGTTCTCCTGGTGTCCGTCGCGGAAGCGGAAGCTGACGGCGTTGTTCGCACGGTCGTCTTCGCCGGCGATCAGCTGGAACGGGATCTTCTGCAGCGTGGCGTTGCGGATCTTCTTGGGCATGCGGTCGCTCGACGAGTCGAGCTCCACGCGCACGCCGTGCGACTTGAGCTTCGCGAGAACCTCCCAGAGGTAGTCCTCGTACTGCTCGGCCACGGGGATTCCGATGACCTGCACGGGCGACAGCCAGACCGGGAACGCGCCGGCGTAGTGCTCGAGAAGGATCGCGAAGAAACGCTCGATCGAGCCGAGCAGGGCACGGTGGATCATCACCGGCTGCTGGCGCGTACCGTCGGACGCGGTGAACTCGAGGTCGAACAGCTCGGGCTGGTTGAAGTCGAGCTGCACGGTCGAGAGCTGCCAGGTGCGGCCGATCGCGTCACGCGCCTGCACCGAGATCTTGGGGCCGTAGAACGCGGCACCGCCCGGGTCGGCGACGAGCTCGAGACCGGAGGCCTCGGCCACCTCGCGCAGGGTGTCGGTCGCGATCTCCCACTGCGCGTCGGTGCCGACCGACTTCGCGGGGTCGCGCGTCGACAGTTCGAGATAGAAGTCGGTGAGCCCGTAGCCGCGCAGGGTCTCGAAGACGAACTCGAGCTGGCTCGCGACCTCCTCTTTCACCTGGTCCTGGGTCACGTAGATGTGGGCGTCGTCCTGGGTGAGCCCACGCACGCGCGTGAGGCCCTGCAGGGTGCCGCTCTTCTCGTAGCGGTACACGGTGCCGAACTCGGCGAGCCGCAACGGCAGCTCGCGGTAGCTGCGACCGCGCGCCTTGAAGATCAGGTTGTGCATCGGGCAGTTCATGGGCTTCAGGTAGTAGTCCTGGCCCTGGCGCGTCACGTTGCCCTCGGCGTCGACCTCTTCGTCGAGGTGCATGGGCGGGAACATTCCCTCGCGGTACCAGTTGAGGTGCTGGCTGGTCTCGAACAGGTGGCCCTTGGTGATGTGCGGGGTGTTGACGAGGTCGTAGCCGTTGGCGAGCAGGCGCTCGCGCATGTAGTTCTCGATCTCGGCGCGGATGATGCCGCCCTTGGGGTGGAAGACCGCGAGGCCCGAGCCGATCTCCTCGGGGAAGGAGAACAGGTCGAGCTCCTGGCCGAGCTTGCGGTGGTCGCGCTTGGCGGCCTCCTCCAGCCGGGACTGGTAGGCGCGCAGCTCGTCCTTGGTCGCCCACGCGGTGCCGTAGATGCGCTGCAGCTGCTTGTTCTTCTCCGAGCCGCGCCAGTAGGCCGCGGCCGTGCGCTGCAGCGACCAGCCGTTGCCGATGAGCCGGGTCGACGGCAGGTGCGGGCCGCGGCACAGGTCGCTCCAGTAGACCTCGCCGGTCTTGGCGTCGACGTTGTCGTAGATCGTGAGCTCGGCGCCGCCTACCTCGACATTCTCGTTGTCCGCGCCCAGCTCAATGCCCTCGGCCGCGCCGTCGGCACCGCCCTTGAGGCCGATGAGCTCGAGCTTGTAGGGCTCGCCCGCTAGTTCTGCGCGAGCCGCGTCATCCGTCACCACCCGGCGCTGGAAGCGCTGGCCCTGCTTGATGATGCGCTCCATCGCCTTGTCGATCGCCTTCACGTCTTCGGGGGTGAAGGGCGTTTCGACGTCGAAGTCGTAGTAGAAACCGTCGGTGACGGGCGGGCCGATGCCGAGCTTCGCCTCGGGGTTGATCGACTGCACGGCCTGCGCCATGACGTGCGCGGCGGAGTGGCGCAGGATGTTCAGACCGTCGGGGCTCGTGATGTCGACCGGCTCGACCGTGTCGGACTCGCTGACGGTGCTCGCCAGGTCCCTCAGCTCGCCATTGACGCGCATAGCAACGATGCTGCGCTCGGTGAACAGGTCGAATCCGGTTTTCAGGTCAGTCATTCTGACAACTTTAGTGCCGCCGCGGAGCCCCTCCTGCCCGCCCTGTCCTGGCCCTGCACCGCCCTCGCCCCTCTCGCAACTCAGGCAGAAAGGGCGGGGCGGATGCCCCGGGTGCGGAAAACCGCGGCCCTCGCGTTGCGGGCGCCGCGGCATCCGAGAATCTGCCTGAGTTGCGAGACGTAGGGCGCGTGGTGTTCATGATTCAGGATGATCGACCGGTCGGGCCCCCATCCGTGTAACGGCGGGGCCGAACAGCGACCGGGCGCGATCCGTCCGGAATCACGAACGCCCACCTCTCGCAACTCAGGCAGAAAGGGCGGGGCGGATGCCCGGGGTGCGGAAAACCGCGGCCCTCGCGTCGCGGGCGCCGCGGCATCCGAGAATCTGCCTGAGTTGCGAGACGTAGGGCGCGGGCTCGGCGAGCGGGTTAAACAGAAAAGGCCCCGAACTCGTCGGGGCCCATTCTTCGTGTGAGCGATACTGGGATCGAACCAGCGACCTCTTCCGTGTCAGGGAAGCGCGCTACCGCTGCGCCAATCGCTCATGCTTTATTCGGTTATATCTTACGAGGTGAAGACGGGATTCGAACCCGTGTAGACGGCTTTGCAGGCCGCTGCCTAGCCTCTCGGCCACTCCACCAGAGGCGGGAAAGCCTCCGGCGGACCGACTGCTCCCACTCGAGCGGATGACGAGATTCGAACTCGCGACCCCAACCTTGGCAAGGTTGTGCGCTACCACTGCGCCACATCCGCATTTGCGCGCATTTCTGCGTGCTTTGAAACTATAACCAATAGATTCTCGTCGCGCGAATCCACGACACGCGTACCGGCTCAGATTACGCGGGTGAACGCAGAGTTTCCAGCGAACTCGAGGCGAATAACGACCGAATAAAAGTTTCGGCGCGTTCAATCCCGTGATTTCCGGCCGGATATGCAAGACGATCCGACGGCGCGGGCGTGCGCGCGAGGTGCCCGTAAAACCCGATATGATCGTTGTCGCTGGTGCTCAAACGCCGGCATGAGGGCGATTGGCGCAGTTGGTAGCGCGCTTCGTTCACACCGAAGAGGTCATCGGTTCGAGTCCGGTATCGCCCACCCTCACCGAAGGCCCGAGATCGATGCGATCCCGGGCCTTTTTCTTTGCCGTGCTCCTTTACGATGAGCGCATGCCCCAGCCGTCTCAGCCCCGCCCCGGATTCCTCTCCCGCTACTTCGGGGGCGTGCGGCTGCTCGGTTCGGGGCTCAGAATGTGGCTTACCGACCCGCGCATCATGCTTATGGGCGCCATCCCCGCGCTCATCGTGACGGCCGTCTACCTCGCGGGCATCGTCGCGCTGGCGAGCAACATCGACGGGCTCGCCGTCTGGGCCACACCCTTCGCCGACGACTGGGACGAGACCGGCCGCACGGTCGTGCGCGCGGTAGCCTCCCTCGCGATGCTCGCCGCGGCGCTGCTCGTGTTCGTGTACACCTTCGCGGCGATCACCCTCGCCATCGGCAGCCCGTTCTACGAGAAGATCTCGCGCAAGGTCGAAGAGCGCCTGGGCGGCATCGACTCCCCCGTCGAGGTGCCCTTCTGGCGCGGCGCGGGCCGCGGGCTGGTCGACGCGGTGCGCATCCTCGCGACCACCCTCACGGTGGCCGTCGTGCTCCTGGTGCTCGGGTTCATCCCCGTGATCGGGCAGACGGTCGTGCCCGTGCTCGGAGCGACCGCGGGCGGCTGGCTGCTCGCACTGGAGCTCACCGGCTTCTCGTTCGAGGCGCGCGGCCTCGACGGCACGGCCAAGCGCCGCGCCCTCGGCGTCGACCGGGCACGCACGCTCGGCTTCGGCATGGCCACCTACCTCGTGTTCTTCATCCCGTTCGCCGCCGTCATCATCATGCCGGCGGCGGTGGCCGGCGGCACGATGCTCGCGCGCTCTGCGACGGCCGCGCGGGAGGTCAGCCCAGCGGGTTGAGAATGCGGTGCAGGAACTGCTTCGTGCGTTCCTCGCGCGGTGCGACCAGGATCTGCGACGGCGCCCCGCGTTCCACCACGACACCGCCGTCCATGAACACCACCTCGGTGGCGACCTGTCGCGCGAAGGCCAGCTCGTGGGTCACGACGACCATCGTCCAGCCCTCGTCGGCGAGTTCCTTGATCACGGCGAGCACGTCGCCGACCAGTTCGGGGTCGAGCGCGGAGGTCGGCTCGTCGAACAGCAGCAGGTCGGGCTTGAGCGCCAGGGCTCGCACGATTCCCACGCGCTGCTGCTGCCCGCCGGACAGCTCGAAGGGATAGCTGTCGCGCTTGTCGAGCAGCCCCACCCGGTCGAGCAGGCGCTCGGCGTCGGCGGTCGCCACGGACACGGCGACCTTCTGCACCTGCACCGGACCCTCGATGATGTTCTCGATCACCGTCTTGTGCGGGAAGAGGTTGTAATGCTGGAACACCATGGCCGAACGGTCGCGCAGCGCGAGCAGGTCGCGCTTCGACACGGTCTGGCCGAAGTCGACGCTCAGGCCGCTGGCGAACGCGACCGTGCCGCCGTCGGGCACGGCGAGGGCGTTGAGGCTGCGCAGAACGGTGGTCTTGCCCGACCCCGACGGGCCGATGAGCGCCACGACCTCGCCGCGGCGCACCTCGAAATCGATGCCCTGCAGAACCTCGTTGTCGCCGAAGGACTTGCGGAGGCCCCGCACGGACACGAGCGGCTGCGCGGCCGGATCAGTGGGCGACATAGCGGTCCAATCTCTTCTCGAGCACGTTCTGGCCGCTCGACAGCACGAGGCAGATCAGCCAGTAGATGAGCGCCGCCTCGAGGTAGAGCAGCATGAACTCGT
>NZ_JBKKAD010000148.1:0-4185 GCF_046714715.1 Conyzicola sp.
GCTGCACTCCAGGCGTCGAAGGACACCTGCCATTCGGCGCGGTCGGCCGCCCCGCGATCGATGGCCTTCCGGGTGTGCTCGATGACCTCGTCCGCGACGAAGAAGTTCTGCTCGGGGTCGAAACCGAGCACCTCCTTGACCGCTGCGAGCTCTTCGGCGCCGAGGGCGGAGCCGTGGATCTTGCCGGTGTTCTGCTTCTTGGGGGCAGGCCAGCCGATGATGGTCTTCAGGATGATGAGCGACGGCTTGCCCGTCTCGGCCTTCGCGGCCTCGATGGCGTCGTTCAGCGCGTGGACGTCCTCGACGTACTCGCCGGTCTGCTTCCAGTCGACGACCTGCACGTGCCAGTGGTACGCCTCGTAGCGCGCCTTGACGTCCTCGGTGAAGGCGATGTTGGTGTCGTCTTCGATCGAGATCTGGTTCGAGTCGTAGATCGCGATGAGGTTGCCGAGCTCCTGGTGGCCCGCGAGAGAGGATGCCTCGCTCGTGACGCCTTCCTGGAGGTCGCCGTCGCCGGCGATCGTGTAGATGAAGTGGTCGAAGGGGCTCGTGCCGGGTGCTGCCTCGGGGTCGAACAGGCCGCGCTCGTAGCGGGCGGCGTAGGCGAAGCCGACGGCGGAGGCGAGGCCCTGGCCGAGCGGTCCGGTCGTGATCTCGCCGCCGTCGGTGTGGCCGTTCTGGGGGTGGCCGGGGGTGCGCGGGCCCCCGGTGCGCCGCGCCTTGAGGTCGTCGAGCTCGAGGCCGTAGCCACCGAGGTAGAGCTGAACGTACTGGGTGAGCGAGCTGTGGCCCACGGAGAGGATGAAACGGTCGCGGCCGATCCACTCGTTGTCGTTCGGGTCGCGGCGCATGACCTTCTGGAAGAGGAGGTAGGCGGCGGGGGCGAGGCTCATCGCGGTGCCAGGGTGTCCGTTTCCGACCTTCTCGACGGCATCCGCCGCGAGAATACGGGCGGTGTCAACGGCCTTGTTATCGATGGAATCCCATTGGAAAGCTGCCACGTGATTACTGACCCTTCATGTTGCACAGCAGAAAATCAGAGCGATCACTGCGGAGAGGTTGTGTTCGCTTGCCGTTGTCTCACTTATGGACAGTGACGTCATCGGCACTCCCGCGGGCAGCCCAGGCAATCTCGATCGTTCTGAGGTGTCGGGCTCGTCTGCCGTCGGGTGGCAAGCACATTCAAGTATAGGGAGTGCTGGGAGCGCCGTGCGGGGTCTGACGCCCGACACGCGACAGAGTCGCGGGCGGATGAGCGCTTAGAATTAGTCGAACTGCCCGTAGTCGTTAGAGGAGTCATGAACGTAGCCGTAGAGAGCCGACCCGCCACCGGGCGGATCGGATTTGCCCGTAAGGCAAGGGCCTACGTCGCGCTCACCAAACCGCGCGTGGTCGAGCTGCTGCTCGTGACCACCGCTCCCGTCATGGTGCTCGCGCAGGGCGGTCTGCCCGATCTCTGGCTGGTGATCGCCACCCTCATCGGCGGTTCGCTGAGCGCCGGCTCTGCCAGCGCGTTCAACTGCTACATCGACCGCGACATCGACCGCCTGATGAAGCGCACGCAGAAACGGCCGCTGGTCACCGGCGAGCTGACCGACCGCGAAGCGCTGGTTTTCGCCTGGATTATCGGCGTGGCATCCATCGTCTGGCTCGGCGTTTTCGCCAACCTGCTCGCTGCGGGGCTGTCGCTCGTCGCCATCCTCGTGTATGTGTTCGTCTACACGCTGTGGCTCAAGCGCCGCACCGAACAGAACATCATCTGGGGCGGTATCGCCGGCTGCTTCCCGGTACTCATCGGTTGGGCGGCCGTCACCGGCTCGCTCACCTGGGCTCCGGTCATCCTGTTTGCCGTCATCTTCCTCTGGACTCCTCCCCACTACTGGCCGCTCTCGATGAAATACCGTGACGAGTACCAGGCCGCGAGCGTCCCCATGCTCGCCGTCGTGCGCGGTCGCCAGATCGTCGGACTCCAGGTCATCCTCTACGCGTGGGCCACTGTCGCCTGCTCGCTGCTGCTCATCCCCGTCGCGAACATGGGAATCACGTACACGGTCGTCGCGACCGTGAGCGGCGTCTGGTTCATCTACGAGTCGCACCGCCTGTACAACCAGGCCATCCGCCACGAGACGGTGACGCCGATGCGCGTGTTCCACTCGTCGATCACGTACCTGACGCTGGTCTTCCTCGCCGTCGGCATCGACCCGCTGCTGCCCTTCTAGCTTCCAGCCGGTCGAGTTGGTCGCCGCGCGACCGTATGACATCACGTCGCCCGCGCGTTCGACAGGATCATCCGGCCCGCGCACCGTTCGAACAGGACCGATAGAGCCCGGCCGACCCGTTGCATCCTGTCGACGGGCGGCCTCCTAGAGCTGCGCGGCCGCCAGGCTTTCGGATGTCGCGTTCCGCACCGGCGCCTTGCCGCGCAGTGTCAACACCACGACGGTCATGGCACCCACGAGCACCGCCGCGAGAACCATGTGGATTCCGACAAGCAGCTCGGGGAGGCCGAGTCGCGCCTGCGTTATGCCCACGGCGATCTGCACCAGCTCGACGGCGAGCAGGATGAGTGTGAACCGGCGCGTGCGTGCCGACGCCCCCGGCAGGGTCAGGGCGCCGAGCACGAGCAGCACGGTGCCGGCGAGCGTCACGTAGGCGGGCCAGGAGTGCAGGTGTTGCAGCAGGTTCGTGTCGAGACCGTTGCGGGGGGTCGTGATGTCGCCCGCGTGCGGTCCCGAACCCGTGGTCAGGATGCCCACCACGACGGTGATGGCGACGAACAGCGAGGTCACGTGGGCGAGCATGCGGTACCAGGCCGGCATCAGGCGCGGTCCGCCGCCCGGCCCGTTGTAGACGCGGTAGACGAGCATCGACGTGAGCACCACCAGAACGACCGACACGACGAAGTGCAGGCCGACGATGTACGAGTTGAGCCCCGTGAGCACCGTGATACCGCCGATGACGGCCTGCAGGGGGATCGACAACCCCTGCAGCAGCGTGAGCACGAACAGGTCGCGGCGCTGCGCCCGGAAGCGGACGACCGAGAGGAAGGCGAGGATCGCGATGAGCACGACGACGCCGGTGAGTGCACGGTTGGTGAACTCGATCACGCCATGGATGCCCATCTCGGGGGTGTTGGTGAGCGAGCCGGGAACGCATTGCGGCCACGTGGGGCAGCCGAGGCCCGAGCCGGTGAGCCGCACGGCACCACCCGTGCCGATGAGGAGGATCTGCACGACCAGCGACGCCCAGGCGAAAAAGCGCACGCGCTCATCGACTGCGACGGGTAGAAGTGCGGCGAGTCGGGATCGGGCAGACACTGCGGCTTTCACAGCGGTTCCTCCTGTTATTTGCGAAGACTCCTTGTAAGATTGACAGGTTCGCAGAGCGCAACCCGTGCCGGGAGTCGATGAAGACGAGTGGTTCTGACCGATTCATCTGAGTCAGAAGCCGCAGTCCGGGTTCAAGTCTAAGCAAGTCGACGGTGGAGAAATCACACCCGCTTGCAAGGGCATACACGAGAAGTTTCCCGGCAAAAGGCTGCGCGACGGAATACCGATGCACCCACCTTGGTTGCCGCCGGTAGGAAAGAGGTAACTATGACTGACGTGCTGATCGATCGCCCGGAACTCAACAGTCTCGGACAGTATGAGTTCGGCTGGTCCGACTCCGACGCCGCCGGCGCATCCGCCCGCCGCGGAATTAACGAGGAAGTCGTCACCGACATCTCCGCGTTGAAGAACGAAGCCGACTGGATGCTCAAACTGCGCCTCAAGGGCCTCAAGCTCTTCGGCATGAAGCCGATGCCGACGTGGGGTGCCGATCTGTCCGGCATCGACTTCGACAACATCAAGTACTTCGTCCGCTCCACCGAGAAGCAGGCGCAGTCGTGGGAAGACCTCCCCGACGACATCAAGGACACCTACGAGAAGCTCGGCATCCCTGAGGCAGAGCGCAAGCGCCTGGTCTCCGGCGTCGCCGCGCAGTACGAGTCCGAGGTGGTGTACCACACCATCAACGCCGAGCTCGAAGCCCAGGGCGTCATCTTCATGGACACCGACACCGCGCTGCGCGAACACCCCGAATTCTTCGAGGAGTACTTCGGCACGGTCATCCCGTCCGGCGACAACAAGTTCGCCGCGCTGAACACCGCCGTGTGGTCGGGTGGCTCCTTCGTCTACGTGCCGC
>NZ_JBKKAD010000149.1:0-18790 GCF_046714715.1 Conyzicola sp.
CTGTTCCGCCGCCGCGATCAGGGGCTCGCGCTGCACACGGTGCCGGCCGACGACGCGGAGCCCGTGCTCGCGCACTAGCCGAACCGTGGCCGGATCGTGACCGTCGGCGGCTGCTGGATTCGCTATCCTCTCGTGCATGAGGGCCTGCACAGCAGCCGCCGCCACCGTCGTCGTCACGTTCGCGCTGATGCTCGGCGGGTGTGCGCCGTCGTTTCCCGACATCTCGGTCACCGAGACCCCGACCGCGCCCGCGCAGTCGCCCGCACCCACAACCGCGCCCACGCAGACGGCCGCACCGACCGCCGACCCCGCCGCGCTCGCGTGCGACACGGTGCTCGACGAGTCGTCGCTCGACGCCTTCGCGGCGCACGACTACCAGCTCAGCGACGATTTCGCCCAGCGCGCGGTCGACCAGGGCTGGCCCGAGGCGGCCTTCGTGACGTCGGGCGGCCTGCTCTGCCAGTGGGGTGTTGTGCGGTCGGATGCCTCCGAGCACTACGGGCTAGCGCCCATCACCGCCGAACAGCGGGCGACGCAGATCGCCCGACTCGGTGCGGCGGGCTACAGCAACGAGATCTACGGCGACGGCGAACTCTTCACGGGAGCACTGACCGAAGGGGTGACCCTGCACTATCTCATCGCCGGCGACCACTGGTTCGTGGGCTTCTCCACCGCGCGCATCGACGAGATCCGTCGCAACGCCGGCCTGAGCTAGAAGCGCACCCTCCAGAGCGGCGTCACCACTGCGGCGGGTGCCTGCGCTGCCACGCGAACCGGCGTTCGAGCTGGGCGCCGATGGCGAGCAGGGTGTGCTCGCCACCCGGGCGACCGATCACCTGCACGCCCATGGGCACGCCCGCATCCGTCACCGCGACCGGAAGCGTGATCGCGGGCAGCCCGCTCACGTTCGCGAACGACGTGAACGGCGTGTACTGCACCTGCTGCTCGAAGTTGCGCTCGGCGTCGACCGGGTCGTACCAGCCGATCGGGCGTGGGGTGAGCGCGAGGGCGGGCGTGATGACCGCGTCGACGTGCGAGAACTGGCGGATGACACTGCGCTCGAACCGCGTCAGTGTGGTCAGCGCCTCCGCGAGGTCCCGTGCGCCCAGCTGCCGCCCGCGGGCCACGAGCCACTGCGTCAGGGGTTCGAGCAGCTCGAGCTGTTCCCCCTCGGCGGGGATGGTCGAGGCGCCGGCCTGCCAGATCGTGCGGAACGCCGGACCGTACGTGTCGTCCGGTTCGAGCGCGAGGTCTTCGAGCCCGTGGCCGAGCACGGCGAGTTCGCCGACCGCGGTCTCGAGCGCGGCGATGGCCTCGGGCGAGACGGTGATCTCGTAGGCGCTGTCCCACGGCGAGGTCGTCATCACGCCGATCTCGAACCGCCCTTCGCCGCGCACGGCGGCGTTGAGCAGCGCGCCGCCGTCCCACGACGGCGCGCGCGTGCCGTATTGATACGCGCCGCCGTCGATCATCGCGTCGAGCAGCATCGCGGCGTCGGCGACCGTGCGTGCGATCGGACCGGGCGTGACGAGACCCCCGAGCGACGCGAACCCGGCGTTCGACGGTATGCGTCCGCGCGACGGCTTCACACCGACGAGACCGGTCGCCGCGGCGGGGATGCGGATCGACCCGCCGCCGTCGGAGCCCGGTGCGACGGGCAGCAGGCCGGCGGCGACGGCGACGGCCGCTCCCCCGCTGCTGCCGCCGGCGCCGAGCGTCGTGTCGTAGGGGTTGCGCGCCGGCGGGGCCACGAACGACTCGGTATAGCTGGGCATACCGAACTCGGGCGCGTTGGTCTTGCCGAGGCTCACCCCGCCCGCGTCGTCGAGCACGGTGACGATCTCGTCCGACTGCTCGGGAACGAAGTGTTCGAACAGCCGCGACCCGTAGGTGGTCCGCACGCCCCTGCGCGCGCTCAGGTCTTTGTCGCCGAGCGGCAGTCCCCAGAGGGCGACGGCTCGCGAGACCGTCGACTCGACGTGCGCCGCGCGGGCGAGCGCCGCCTCCGGGGTCACCGTCGTGAAGGCGCCGAGCTCGCCGTCGAGGCGGGCGATGCGCTCGAGGTAGTGCGCCGCGAGTTCGGTGGGCGAGACATCGCCGCGGCGCAGCCAGTCGGCCTGCTCCTGGGCGGTGAGGTGGTGGAGTTCGAACATTCTCCGAGCCTAGGGTCTTGACACGGCCCGCCGCGGCTGGTTGGTTAGTTACATGAGTAATGAACCAGCGAAGCAGGCGCATCGTGGATGAGTCACGGCCGATCTTCGTGCAGATCGCGGAGGGGATAGAGAACGACATCCTCGCCGGCATACTCGCGGAAGAGACCCAAGTGCCGTCGACCAACGAGTTCGCCACCTACTACCGCATCAATCCCGCCACCGCCGGCAAAGGCGTCAATCTGCTCGTCGACGCGGGAATCCTCTACAAGAAAAGGGGTATCGGCATGTTCGTCGCCGAAGGAGCGAGAACCCGCCTGACGGAGGCTCGCCGCGAGACATTTCACACGGAGTTCGTCAGGCCGCTCGTCGCCGAAGCCGCAAAACTCGGCATCACGTCGACGCAGCTGGCCGACATGATCAGGAAGGAAGAGACATCGTGAGTGCCGTAATCGAGGTCACGGGCCTCGGAAAGAGATTCGGTCAGCTCGCCGCGATCGACGACGCGACGTTCTCGATCGACGAGAACCGCATCTACGGCCTGCTCGGCCGCAATGGGGCGGGAAAGACGACGATGATGCAGCTCATCACCGGTCAGGATTTCGTATCGGAAGGCAGCATCCGGGTCTTCGGCGAGAACCCGGTCGAGAACTCGCGCGCTCTCTCCCGCGTCTGCTTCGTCAAGGAGAGCCAGAAGTATCCCGACGACTTCAAACCGAAGCACGTGCTGCGTAGCGCCCCGTGGTTCTTCCCCAACTGGGACGCGGCCTTCGCCGAGCGGCTCGTCGCCGACTTCCGCCTGCCGGTGAACCGGCGCATCAAGAAACTGTCGCGCGGTCAGCTCTCGGCGATCGGCGTGATCGTCGGACTCGCCTCGCGCGCGCCGATCACCTTCTTCGACGAGCCGTACCTCGGCCTCGACGCCGTCGCCAGACAGATCTTCTACGACCGCCTGCTCGAGGACTACGCCGAACACCCGCGCACCGTCGTGCTGTCTACCCACCTCATCGACGAGGTGAGCAACCTGCTGGAGCACGTGATCGTCATCGACGACGGAAAGATCATCATGGATGCCCCGGCGGAAGAACTACGCGGGTCGGCCACGACCGTCGCAGGGCAGCGCGCGGCTGTCGACGCTTTCACGTCCGGCCGCGACATCCTGCACAGCGAACGGCTCGGCGGGCTGTCGTCCGTGACCGTCGGGCGCCTCTCCCCCGCCGAGCGCGAAGCTGCGACGGCCGCCGGCCTCGAGCTCTCCCCGGTCTCGTTGCAGCAGCTCGTCGTGCGCGTCACCACGAGCGACCGTGCCACCGCGAACACAGAATGGAGCAAGGACTCATGACCACCGCGACCCTCGCCGAGACCGCAACCCACGCGCGCCCGGCCCCGCCGAACCGCATCCTCGCGGTCGTGCGCCTGCACTTCGTGAACCCGGCCACCACGATCACGGTGCCGTGGTTGATCCTGGGATTCATCTTCCTGGTGAATCTCGCCATCTGGGCGATCATCTTCGCCTCTGTGGCGGACGAGGAATCACGCACCAACGCGCAGGAGGGACTCAACTGGAGCGGCGCCTCGTTCTACATCTTCGTGTACATGACGATCGTGGCCATCCAGGCGATCAACCTCACCTTCCCGTTCGCGCAGGGCTACAGCGTGACGAGACGTGACTTCTACCTGGGCACCTCGATCGCGTTCATCCTGCTGTCGGCGATGTACGCGGCCGGCCTCACGGTGCTCTCGCTCGTCGAGGACGCGACGGGAGGCTGGGGGCTCGGCGGCCACATGTTCACCTCGGTCTACTTCGGAGTGGGCGAGTGGTACGTGCGGTTCGGCCTGTTCTTCACGATCTTCGCGTTCTTCTTCTTCCTCGGGGCGGCCTTCGCGGCCGTCTACGTGCGGTGGCGGGCCCACGGCATGATCGCCCTCTGGGCGGCCATCACTCTCTGGATCGTGGCCCTCATCGCGGTCGCCACCTTCACCGACTCCTGGCCGGCGGTGGGCGCCTGGTTCGTCGAGACGGGAGTCAACGGCGTCATCCTCTGGACGCTGCTGCCCACCGCGATCGCGGCGATCACCGGCTACGTCGTGCTGCGGAGGGCCACCCCGCGCAACTGACGTTTCCGCCGCCCGCGGTATGCCCGGCCGCTCCTGTGTGAGGGGGTGGTCGGGCACCCCCGCGCCTACTGCTAGGTTCGACAAACGGGAAGGAGCACCAATGAGCTCATCGAAGAAACTGGCGATTCTGCCGATCGCCATCGCCCTCGTGGCAGCCCTCGCCGGGTGCACCGCCGAAGAGGCCCCGCAGGCCGCACCGACGGCCGAGACCACCGAGACGCCCACCGCCGAACCGACGGTCACGCCGAGCACTCTCACCTTCACTATGCCCACCGACTGCGCGTCGATTCTGCCCCAGTCGCGCATCGACGAGTTCGCCGCTGAGGGCATAGTGCTGCTCGGCGGCCCCGGCGGCAGGTACGGCAGCGACTATCTCGTCGATGCGACCCCCGAAGAGCAGGCTGGCGGAATCAGCTGCATCTGGGGTTTCTCCGACAGCGAGGTGAGCAGTTTCACGATCTCGGTGGCGCCGCTCAGCGCCGCCACCCGCCCGGCCGTCGTCGCGAGTTTCGCCGAGCAGGGGCTCAACGAGGAAACCACCCCCGACGCCGTCGCGTACGGCGTGCAGGGCGACCGCTCACTCGACCCGGCGATCATGAACGTGCTGCGCGGCGAAAGCTGGATCTCGGTGATCGCCACGATCGGCGGACTCGACTCGTACACCCGCTCCGTCGAGATCTCCGGCGAGGTCTACGAGAGCGTCTACACCGCCCGCTGAGAACGCTCTACTTGAGGCTCTTCTGCATCATGTAGGTGCCCAGCCAGCGGTCGAACTTGTAGCCGACCTTGCCCATGTGGCCGATGTCCTTGAAGCCGAAGTCCTTGTGGATCTTGATCGACGACTCGGCTCCCCTGTCGGCGATGACGGCGATGATCTCCTTGATTCCCGCGGTCTTCGACCGCGTGATCAGCTCGCCGAGCAGCACCTTGCCGAGCCCCTTGCCGGTGGCTCCCGGGCCCAGATAGATCGAGTTCTCGACCGTGAAGCGGTAGGCCGCCTTGTCTTTCCAGGGGTAGACGTAGGCATAGCCGAGGATCTGCCCGCTCGGGCTGACGGCCACGATGAACGGAAAGCCGAGCTTGCCCACCGCCTGGAACTTCTTGCGCAGGGCGGCGATCGTCATCGGTTTCTCGTCGAAGGTCACCGTCGAGTTCATGACGTAGTGGTTGTAGATCTCGCGGATGTGCGGGAGGTCCTCGGCGATCGCCGGGCGGATCGAATACTCGAAGGTCGGCTGGGGGGCCGGCGCCTTCTTCAGGTGCGGCGGAAGAACCCGTCGCGGCTGGTATTCCTCTTCGAGCATCGTGAGCCCTCCATTCACGACAAGTCAACCAGATGCCGAGAGGTGCCACGTGGCGCAGGGCAGCGGCTCAGGTGACGTCGCGCTTCCACACGGCGAAGTAGCCGACGACGCCCACGACCGCTGCGATGCCGAACAGCACGAGGCCGCCCTGCCACCACTCGAGTTCGACGACATCGGTCGTCATGGCACCGAGCGAGGTGAAGACGCTCCAGCCGACCAGGGCGTCGCTCGCCGAACCCGGGAGGAACTGGCCGACGCGCGCCGTCCACTCCCAGATGGCCGACACCGAACGCAGGATCGGCTCGACGAACTGGGTGAAGGCGAGCACGATCACGAGGGCGGCGACCTGGTTGGGCACGAGGGTGCCGAGGGCGACCCCGATCACCGCCCAGAGGGCCATCGCGAGCACGACCCGCGCGACCAGAACCCAGGTGTCCGAATCGTCGAGTCCCGTGTTCTTACCGAGGGCGGCGAGCACGGCGGCGCCCGTCCCGACGGATCCGACGAGCGCCACGACGCCGTAGAACGCTCCGATCAGGGCCATCGCGATGCCCTTGGCCACGAGCACCTGCGCGCGGCGGGGGTTGGCCAGGAACGTCGGGGTGAGGGTCTGATGGCGCGACTCGGAGGTGGCCGAGAGCGCGCCGAGCAGCACGGGGAAGACGTAGCCGATCGCCGAGGCCGTGCTGTAGATGATGAGGTGCAGCTGCGACGCGTCGATGGTGGGAGCGGTCGGGTCGGCGGAGAGGTCGAGCCCGCCGAACACGCCCGCGAGAATTCCGGCGAGGCCGCCGACGTAGACGACCATGACGAGGGCGAGGATCCACCAGAGCCGGACGGTGAAGATCTTGGCCAGTTCGGCCCGCGTGGCCCTGACGATGCTCATGATGCGTCCCCCTCGATCGGTGCGGCGTGGGCCCCCTGTCTGTGCGCGCCGGGCACGGGTTCCGGTTCGGTTCCGGTGAGTTCGAGGAAGGCGCTCTCGAGGCCCTCCTGCTGTTCGGCGAGCAGACTGAGCGGCACGCCCGCGCGGTGCGCGATGGCGCCGATCGCGGCCCCGTCGAGCTCTTTCACGATGAGCCCGCCGTCGCTCACGTCGACCCGTGCGCCGGCGGCGAGCAGCGCCGAGTGCAGGGCCGCCCGGTCGGGGGCGTCGACCACGACGCGGGCGGTGAACTCCAGCCCGCTCAGCGTCCCGTCGTAGACGAGGCGGCCGCGAGTGATGATGATGGCCCGGTCGACACTCTGCTGCACCTCGCTGAGCAGGTGCGACGAGACGAGCACCGTGCGGCCCTCCGCGGCCAGCTCGCGCAGGAACCCGCGGATCCAGCGGATTCCCTCGGGGTCGAGACCGTTGATCGGCTCGTCGAGCACGAGCACCCGCGGGTCGCCGAGCAGTGCGAAGGCCAGCCCCAGCCGTTGCCGCATGCCGAGCGAGTAGCCGCCCACGCGGCGGTCGGCGTAGGCGTCGATGCCCACCTGCTTCAGCACGCGGTCGATGCGTGCCGGGTCGATGCCGGTGGCGGTCGTGTAGACCCGCAGGTGGTTGCGCGCGGTACGGCCGGGGTGGAAGCTCGACGCCTCGAGCGCCGTTCCGACCGTCTCGAGCGGGCTCGGCAGGTCACGGTAGCCCACTCCCCCGAAGGTCGCCGAACCCGAGCTCGGGTTCACCAGTCCGAGCAGCATCCGCAGTGTCGTTGTCTTGCCGGCGCCGTTCGGCCCGAGGAAGCCGGTGACGCTGCCCGGCTCGACGACGAAGCTCAGGTCGGCGACCGCCTCGACGGGACCGAACGACTTGGACAGGTGGGAGACGTCGATGGTCGTCGCGGAAGCTGGCATGGCTAGAAGCTACTCCCGAGGAGAGTTGCTCAACAAGGTTGCGCTTCAGAGCGACCAGTCGACCGGATGCGCCCCGCGTGCCACGAGCTCCGCATTCGCGCGGCTGAACGGCCGCGACCCGAAGAAGCCACGCGACGCCGAGAGCGGGCTCGGATGCGCCGACTCGATCGTCGGGGTGGCCGCGAGCAGCGGCTTCAGCGCCTGCGCGTCGCGACCCCAGAGAATGGCCACGAGCGGCTCGTCCCGCGCGACGAGCGCCCGGATCGCGGCATCCGTCACGGCCTCCCAGCCTTTGCCGCGGTGCGATGCTGCGGCGCCGGGCCGCACCGTGAGCACCCGGTTGAGCAGCATCACCCCGTGGTCGGCCCACGCGCCCAGGTCGCCGTGCTCGGGCGGATCGAGGCCGAGGTCGTCGCGCAGTTCGCGGTAGATGTTATTCAGGCTGCGCGGCAGCGGACGCACGTCGCGGTCGACCGCGAAGGACAGGCCGATGGCGTGCCCGGGCGTCGGATACGGGTCTTGGCCGACGATGAGCACGCGCACGTCGGCGAGCGGGCGCGTGAAAGCGCGCAGCACGTCGCGGCCGGCCGGCAGGTAGCCGTGCCCGTTCGCGGTCTCGGCGCGCAAGAAGTCGCCGAGGGCGGCGATGTTCGGCGCGACCGGTTCGAGAGCCTCAGCCCAACCGGGGTCGAGCAGGTCGGTCAGACGGTGCGGGCTCATGCGCCCAGGGTGCTCACGCTCACGCCGTCGTCGGTGCGGTCTACCTGCCAGATGCTCCCGGTGCCGACGACGCGCAACAGGTCGTCGCCCACGATCAGCGCGGTGAACTCGTCGATCGCGATGCCGCCGTCGACGAGGCCCGCCTCGGTGGCCGCCACGAGCCGGGAGAGAGTGCCCCACTGAGCGGCGTGCACCTCGATGGCGAGATCGACGAGGCCGAGCCCCTCGGCGACGGTGACGTCGACGAGGTCGTCGCTCGCGGCCTCGGCGCTCACCTCCACGTCGCCGATCTTCCAGCCGCCGATGATGGCGGTGTCCGCCGCTATGGCGGCGCCCGCCGAGAAGCCGAGGTACGGCAGCGAGTCACCCACGAGCATCCGGATCTCTTCGACGATCGGGGCGACCGCGTCGAGGTAGGCCGGAGTCAGTCCCCCGCCGATCAGCAGCGCGTCGATGCCGGAGAGCACGGTCGAGGTGAAGAGTTCGCCCTCGACGATGGCGGTGACGAACGGTTCGCAGAGCGCAACCCGCAGCAGCTGCTCGCGGTACTGCGACGCGCGGTCGCGAGCCGTCTCGGCGTCTTCGCAGACCAAGAGCACGCCGATGCGGGCGACGTCGCGTCCGCTCGCGAGGGCACGCTGCGACGCTTCGAGCAGGAACGCGCTGTAGACCTCGCCGTCGTAGTCGTCGGCCCAGCCGCCGCCGACCAGATGGATGCTCACGCGTCGGCCCCGCGGGTGTGCACGTGGCCCTCGACCTCGACGACCGGCAGTACAGACCAGGGGAAGTTGATCCACCGGTCGGTGTTCTTCCAGGTGTAGTGCGGCACGTGCACGGTGCCCGGCTTCGTGTACAGCACGACTGTGCGCACGGTGGCGCCGCTCGACTTGAGCAACTGGTCGACCATCGCGAGCGTGCGGCCCGAGTCGGAGACGTCGTCGACGAGCAGCACGTTCTTGCCGTCCAGCGTGGAGTCGTCGAACATGGGCGGCAGCATGATCGGTTCGGGCAGCCGCTCGCCGACGCCGGTGTAGAACTCGATGTTCATCGCCCCGCAGCTCTTCGCGCCGAGCGCGTAGGCGATCGACCCGGCGAGAAGCAGGCCTCCGCGCGCGATGGCGACCACGACATCCGGAACAAAACCGCTCTGCAGAACCTCGCGTGCGAGCTCGCGTGACGCCACACCGAACTGGTCCCAGGTGAGCACCTCGCGGTCGGGAGTGAGTTCGGCAGCGGGCGGCACATCGGAGGCGAGGGAAGTCATAGAAGACACGTTATCCCGCCGCGGAACCGCGCGGGGCCAGCGCTAGGCCCGCGGCTTCAACTCGCCACGGACCACCTTGTGCGGGGCGGCCTGGGCGACCGGCTTGATCGTGACGAGGTCGAGGTTCACGTGGAAGGGCAGCTCGACCGCGTGCACGATCGACTCGGCGATGTCGTCGGCGACGAGCGGGTCGGCGACGTTGTCGTAGACCGCGTCGGCCTTGGCCTGGTCGCCCCCGAAGCGCACGAGCGAGAACTCCTCGGTCTTCACCATGCCGGGCGCCACCTCGATCACCCGGATCGGTTCGCCGGCGAGCTCGAGCCGCAACACCGCCATCAGCGCGTGTGCGGCGAACTTCGCCGCGTTATACCCGCCGCCGCCCTCGTAGGCGACGTGGCCGGCAATCGACGTGACGGTGACGATGTCGACACCGTCGACATCCGCCGCCGCGAGGCGCAACAGCGGCAGGAACGCCGACGTGACGCGCTTGACCGCGACGACGTTGACGTCGAACATGCGGATCCAGTCGTCGGCGCTGCCCTCCTCGACCGAGGCGAGGCCGAAGGCGCCGCCGGCGTTGTTGACGAGGGCGTGCACGGGGCCGAGGCCGGCCACGAAGTCGCGAAGCGCGTCGACCTCGGCCTGCACGGTGAGGTCGGCGACGAACACGTCGGCTCCGGTCTCGGCGGCGAGCGCCTCGAGTCGGTCGGCGCGCCGGGCGACTCCGACGACGTCCCACCCGCGTTCACGGAAGAGCCGCACGGTGGCGGCTCCGATTCCCGAGCTGGCACCGGTCACTACAACGCGTCGACGATTCATGATCCAAAAGTACCGTCGCTACACTGGCACGAATGACAGCCACGATGCCGCCGACTGCGACGCCCACCGTCGGCACGTCGGGCGCAGCGAAAGAGCGTGTGCCGTTCTGGGACAACGCCCGGTTCCTCTGCGTCACTCTCGTGGTGGTCGGTCACGGCATCCAGCGGCTCACCGCCGACTCCGACAACGCGCTGATCGTCTACCTGTTCATCTACGCGTTCCACATGCCGGCGTTCGCCATCATCAGCGGCTACTTCTCCCGGCCGGGTTCGCCGAACGCGCGCCAGATGACCAAGGTCATCACCGACATCATCGTGCCCTACGTGATCATGGAGTCGATCTGGACTTTCGTGCAGTTTCTCGTCGAGGGCAAGCGCGAGTTCAATCCCACGCAGCCGAGCTGGACGCTGTGGTTTCTGCTCGCGCTGGGCATCTTCCGGCTCGTCCTGCCCTACCTGGCTCTGCTGAGGTTCCCGCTGCTCATCGCCGTGGCCCTGTCGGTGGGTGTCGGATACCTGGGAAACGTCGACAGCACCTTCTCGCTGTCACGCGCCATCGGCATCCTGCCCTTCTTCGTGCTCGGCTGGAAATTCAACGAATGGGGCGTTGTCGACCGCTGGCGCCGCGTCGTGAACGGCTGGTGGGTGCGCCTGCTCGCCGCGGCCGTGCTGGGCGTGTGGCTCGCGGTCGTGGGCGGCAACATCACCCTCTGGCGCGCGATCGACCTGCGCTTCTGGTTCTTCTACGACGACTCGTACAGCGGCCTCGGCGAGGGCGAGTGGTGGGCCGGCGCCGTGAGGCTCGGTCTGATCGCGCTCGCGATCGTGCTCACCGGCGCGTTCTTCGCGCTCATCCCGCGGCGGGAGACCTGGATCACCGCCTTCGGCACGTCGACGATGTATGTCTACCTGCTGCACAGCTTCATCCTCTACCCGCTGCGGGAGACCGGCATCCTCACCGACGAGCACACCTCGGCCGTCTGGCTGGTGAGCGTGGTCTTCGCCTGCGTCGCGATCTCAATCGTGCTGTCGGCGCCGATCGTGCGCCGGGTCTTCCGGCCGATCATCGAGCCGAAGCCCCGCTGGCTGTTCGTCGACCAGGGGGCCTTCCGCAGGCCTGACGCTCGTACCTAGGTCTCCTCGGTCGGTGCCGCGGGCGCGTGGCCGGATGACACGGACTTCGGCAGCGCGAAGACCAGCACGAGCGCCACGACGCTCAGGGCGGCGCTCAGTCCGATCGCCCAGGCCGCGGCGTCGGTGAAGGCCTGCGCCAGGTCGCCCGGTCCCTGGATGTTGGCGTTCGCGATTCCGGCGAACAGCACGCTGCCCACCACCGCGATGCCCACGGCGCTGCCGATGCGCTGCATCACGCCGATGACGCCGCTCGCGCCTCCCGCCTCGGAGCGGTCGACGGTGGCCACGATGAACTGCGCGTTCGGGGCGATGAACAGCCCGTTACCGAGGCCCGCGACGAGCAGGGGCAGCAGCAGCATCCAGTTGGTGAGGTCGACTCCCGGCACGGTGAGCAGCAGCACGAAGACCGTGATGAGTCCGATCGAGAGGAGGGTCACACCGATGACGAGCACGGTGCGGCCGAGTCGCGCCGTGAGCCGGTTGCTCTGCGACGACCCGATGATCGAGCCGATCGCGAACGGGATCGAGACGAGTCCCGACTCCAGCGCGGTGTGGCCGAGACCCGACTGCCACAGCAGCGAGATCACGAAGAAGATGCTCGTGAAGGCCGCGAAGTAGACGAGGGCGAGGATCGTGCCCCCGGTGAACGCCGGGTGGCTGAACAGCCGCGGCGGCACGAGCGGGCTGAGGCCGCGTTTCGTGTACGAGATCTCCCAGAACGCGAAGCCGACGACGAGCAGCACCCCGGCGACGAGCGTGAGGTAGGTCCAGAGCGGCCAGCCCTGGTCTTCGCCCTCGATCAGCGGCACGAGCAGCGCGATGAGCGCGGCAGACAGCAACACGAGACCGATCACGTCGATGCCCGACTTGGCGCCCTTGGCCGCCTTGACGTCTGCCCCGTTCGGAAGCAGGATCGCGGCGGCGATCAGGGCGACGATGCCGATCGGGAGGTTGACCCCGAAGACGAGACGCCAGCCGTTCTCCTCACCGAACGCCTCGATGATCAGGCCGCCGATGATCGGACCGAGGGCGGTCGAGACGCCGATGACGGCGCCCATGATCGCGAAGGCCTTGCCGCGCGACTGGGCGGGGAAGAGCAGCTGGATGAACGCGGTCACGGCAGGCACGAAGATGCCGCCGGCGAAGCCCTGCACGACGCGCGCGACGATGAGTTGTAGGTCGTTCTGGGCCAGGCCGCACGCGACGCTCGCCGCGGTGAAGAGCGCGAGCCCGGTGAAGAACACCCACTTGTGGCCGATGCGGTCGCCGAGGCGCCCGGCCGGAATCAGCACGAGTCCGAACGAGAGCGCATAGCCGGAGATGATCCAGGACAGCGTCGCCTCGGAGGCGTCGAGAGAGGTTCGGATGCTCGGAAGTGCGACGTTCACGATGGTGGTGTCGAGCAGCGCGATGAACATGCCGGCGAGCAGCACGATGAGCGCCTGCCAGGCGCGCCGCGGGATTGCCGGGGCGGCTGCCCGGGCGGGAAGTGTGGTCATGAGGAGGCTTTCGTTCGAGCCGATTCGTCGGCGATGATTCGGGGAAGTTCAAAGATGAGGGCTTTGTGCCAGTCGATGTCGGCGCGGAGCCTGACCGACTTGTGTGACAGCACGAAGCGTTCGTTGGCGGTGAGGTACTGGTCGGCCCGCGCACGTTGCGCCTCGCTCTCGGCGAGCATGGCCTCGAGGTCGGCCACGCGGCCATGCAAGGTGGCCTCCACGGTGTCGATGCTGTCCGGGTCGAGACGCGACATGGCGAGGTCGAAGGGGTCGGGCTTGAACACCACGGTGCTCAGTGCGTCGAGACGCAGCACGGCGAGCGCCTCGCGACCGGCGGGCGAGATCTCGTAGACCTGGCGTTCGGGGTAGTTGCCCTCGCGCTCCAGCCGGAGTTCGGTGATCAGCCCCTCGGCGGCGAGCCGCTTGATCACGCCGTAGAGGGAGCCGACGGAGATGTCCGTCCAGTAGTGCACGTGCTCCTTCTCGGCGAGCAGGCGCAGCTGGTGGCCGTGCATCGGACCCTCCACGGCGAGCGCGCCGAGGATGTAGAGACGCACTGAAGTCATGCGAACTACTCTCGCATGAGTAGTCGCGTGGTGCAAGCGCTGGGTTACGTCGTGTGTCCGGCGCCGTTGCCCGGCGCCGGACACGTTCATAGGCTCTCTGCCAACGGTCGTCCCCCGCGGCCGGGCACATCTCGACGAGGAAGGGTTGCCACCATGAGCGACTGGAAGTTCGAAACCAAGCAGGTTCACTCGGGCGCGGCGCCCGACCCCGTCACCAACGCCCGAGCGACGCCGATCTACAAGACCACCTCGTACGTCTTCAACAACTCCGAGCACGCCAAGAATCTCTTCGCGCTCGCCGAATTCGGGAACATCTACACCCGCATCCAGAACCCCACCCAGGCCGTGGTCGAAGAGCGCATTGCGGCGCTCGAGGGCGGAACGGCGGCGTTGCTCGTCGCCTCAGGCCAGGCCGCCGAGGCGTTCGCCGTGCTGAATATCGCGCAGGCCGGCGATCACATCGTGTCGTCGTCGTCCATCTACGGCGGAACCTACAACCTGTTCAAATACACGCTCGCGAAACTCGGCATCGAGACCACCTTCGTCGAGGACCAGGACGACGCGCAGGCGTGGGCCGAGGCCGTCAGGCCCAACACCAAGCTCTTCTACGCGGAGACCGTCGGAAATCCGCGCATCAATATCCTCGACATCTCGCTCGTCGCCAGTGTCGCCCACGAACACGGGGTGCCGCTCATCGTCGACAACACGATCGCGACGCCCTACCTCATCCGTCCGTTCGAGTTCGGCGCCGACATCGTCGTGCACTCCGCGACCAAGTACCTCGGCGGCCACGGCACCGTGATCGGCGGCGTCATCGTCGACGGCGGAACGTTCGAATGGAGCAAGAACGTCAAGAAGTTCCCCGGCCTCACCGAGCCCGACCCGAGCTACCACGGCGCGAGCTATACGACGGCGGTGGGCGACCCGATCGCCTACATCATCAAGGCGCGCGTGCAGTTGCTGCGTGACCTCGGCTCGTCGATCTCGCCCGACAGCGCCTTCAGCCTCATCCAGGGCATCGAGACGCTGAGCCTGCGCGTCGAGCGTCACGTCGCCAACGCGCAGGCGGTGGCGGAGTGGCTCGACACACACGACGACGTGGCGTCGGTGAACTACTCCGGCCTGCCGACGAGCCCCTGGTACGAAGCCGCGGGCAAGTACGCGCCGAAGGGCGTGGGCGGAGTGCTGTCGTTCGAGCTAAAGGGCGGCGTCGACGCCGGCCGGGCCCTCGTCGACAGCGTCGCCCTGTTCAGCCACGTCGCGAACATCGGCGACGTGCGCAGCCTCATCATCCACCCCGCCTCGACGACACACTCCCAGCTCACGCCCGAGCAGCAGTTGACGGCCGGCGTGACGCCTGGCCTCGTGCGGCTCTCCGTGGGTATCGAGAACATCGACGACATCCTCGCCGACCTCCAGGCGGGGTTCGACGCCGCGCGCGCCGCGGTGGCGGCGAACGCGCACGCGTAACAAACCGCCCGCGTTCGCCGATTGTGGCGATACTGGCTAGAACATGGACTGGCAGACACCCGAAGACACCGTGCCCTCGACGATCATCACCGAGGCCGACACGCGTTTTATGATCGGCAAACCCTCGGCGACGGGCGCCTGGCGCGAGGGCGACCCGGCGGGCGACCGTCGATTCGTGAACGTGGGTGCGGTGCAGCTCGAGCGCGGCGGCGCCCTGCCGTCGGTGCGCATCGCGTACGAGTCGTGGGGCACGCTCAACGCCGACCGTTCGAATGCGGTGCTGGTGCTGCACGCCCTCACGGGCGACAGTCACGTCATCGGGCTGCCGGGCCCCGGGCATCCGACGGCCGGCTGGTGGTCGGGCAACATCGGCACGGGCAAAGCCATCGATACCGACGAATGGTTCGTGGTGGCGCCCAACATGCTGGGCGGCTGTCAGGGCACCACCGGCCCCGCGTCGCACTCGCCGTTCGGGCGCGAGTGGGCGGCCGATTTTCCCTTCATCACCATCCGCGACCAGGTGGCCGCGCAGGTCGCGTTCTCGGCCGCCCTGGGCATCGAGCGCTGGGCGGTCGTGATCGGCGGCTCGATGGGCGGCATGCAGGCCCTCGAGTGGGCCGTCGGCTATCCCGAGCGGCTCGACCGCGTTGCGATCCTCGCGGCGCCACCCACCAGCCAGGCCGACCAGATCGCGTTGAACTCCGTGCAGCTCGAGGCCATCCGCATGGACCCGACGTACGCCGACGGCGACTACTACGACGCGGCCGACGGCGACGGCCCGCACCGCGGCCTGGCTCTCGCGCGCCGCATGGCCCTGCTCAACTACCGCTCCCCGCACGAGCTGAACGACCGTTTCGAACGCAGCTGGCAGAGCGGCCTCAGCCCGCTGGGCGGCGGCGGCCGGTACGCGGTAGAGAGCTACCTCGACTTCCACGGCAACAAGTTCTCGCGCCGCTTCGACGCGAACAGCTACATCACGCTCGTCGAGGCGATGAACTCGCACGACGTCGGCCGCGACCGCGGCGGCGTCGCGGCCGCGCTGCGACGCATCACCGCCAAGGCTCTCATTCTCGGCATCGACAGCGACAGGCTGTTTCCGCTCGAAGGACAGCTGCTCATCGCCAAGCACGTGCCCGGAAACATCGACGGCACACAGGCCACCGTCATCAGCTCCGACTTCGGCCACGACGGATTTCTCATCGAAGACGCCGCGGTCGGCGCGCACCTCGCGCGGCTGCTCGCCGCCTGAGGCCTTGCGACGGGCCGTTTCGAATTGGGCCGTTAACGCGCAGAGGCCGCAGGTTTCCCTGCGGCCCCGGCATCCCCCCGGTGTTGTCCCTCTATGTGAGAGGTTACCCCGGCACCCACGCCGCGCCGAAGGACACTGCACCCCCAGTAGTGGTGGCAGACTGTGTGAATACCACAATCGTTCGGGAAGGGACGGTGTGGTGGCTAGCAATCTGATGGATAACGCGACGCGGGGGACGAGAGCACGGTGGATCCGATTCTGAAGGAACGCGACCGCCTGTTGCAGCGCACCGCCCGCATCTGCGGCCTCAGCTTCACCGTCGTCGCCGCGCTCTGCCTCGTCCTTCCCGACGCCGTCACCCCCGCCACGTTCTTGCCCGTCGTGCCGCTCGTCATCCTTCTCGCCGCGGCGCAGTACGTGGTCGGGTTCAGCCGTTCGTACCTGTGGGTGCTCGTCCAGGTGGCGACGGTGCTCGGCATCGTCGCGAGCATCACGACCCTCAACCCCGACGGGCTCACCCCGGCCGCCTTGTCGTCGGTCTTCCAGTTCGCGGCGGCGTCGCTGCCGTCCATCGCCCTCGTGCTGGCGACCGACCGAGTGCGACTCGCCGTGCTCGCCGCCGTCTTCGTCGTCGTCACGGGGCTGACCACCTGGCTCACCGCGGATGCGCGCCCGCCGCTGCAGTCCCTCGGCATCCTGTCGCTCGGCTGGGTCATCGCCGCCGTCGCCGGAATCTGGGTCAGCGCCGGCGTGCCGCAGGCGGCGCGACGCATCGCGAGCATCGGGCGCGCACACCGCGCGGAACGTCAGGCGAGCGAGATCGAGGCACAGCGCCGTCAGTCGGCCCGCCTGCTGCACGACACGGTGCTGGCGACCCTCACGCTGCTGGCCCACTCCGGAGTGGGTGTGGCTCCGGCGGCGCTGCAGCAGCAGTCGGCCGACGACGCCAAACTGCTGCGACAACTGCGCCTGGGCGCCACGCCCGCCCCGCTCTCCTCGGGCGGCTACAACCTCGAACCGGTCGAAGAGACAGTGCTGGGAACCACCCTCGAGTCGGTGAAACAGCGCTTCGGTCGCATGGGACTCGAGGTCAGCTGGCACGGCACCGGGCAGGTGCTGCTGCCGAGCGACGTACTCGACGCGTTCCTGCTCGCCCTCGCGGAGTGCCTCGAGAACGTGCGTAGGCACTCGGGTGTGCGCGAAGCACACGTGACGATCGTCGACGACGCCACCACGGTGCGCGCCATGATCACGGATGCCGGGGTCGGGTTCATCCTCGACGACGTCGACTCCGCGCGACTCGGGTTCAAAGAATCCGTCGTGGCGCGGCTCAAGGAAGTCGGCGGCCACGCGCGCCTGTTCTCGGAGCCCGGATCGGGTACGACGGTCGTCCTGGAGGTGCCCCGGTGAGCTTTCCCCCCGCGAGCGAGAACACGCTCGGCCTCCTCGCCGAGGTGCGTGCGAGCCGCAGCATCGTCGGCGGCGCACGACGCTTCGTGCGACCGGAGAGCCCGCACCGTGCGAGCCTGGGCACCGCTTTCATCGGCATCGGCGCCTCGCTGATCTGCGGCCTGAGCGCCATCTACGGTTTCAGCTGGTTTGTCTCCCACTGGCCCGACTACCCGAACCCGGTACCCGCCCTCGGCGCATGGGTGCTGCTCATCGTGGTTCTCGTTCTGGCGTTCATCACGGCGAGCGTCGTGGGCGACCGCCTTCCCGACTGGATGTTCGCGGTCTTCCTCGCCCTGCTCGCGGTCGTGATCGTGCTCGACCTGCTCGCGATCTGGGACCTGCACGATGTCGGACGCTACGCGACCGCCTCCCTCACTGCGGCGACGGCACTGCTGCTCGTGATCACCCTGCGGCGCCCGTCGGACATCTTCATCGCGATCGGCGCGATCGGCACGTCGCTCCTCATCGCGATGATCGTCAACACCGAACTGACCGCGGACAACGCGGCCGCCCAGCTCACGTCGCTCGCGTTCGCGGTTCTGCCGGTCGTGATCGGCGTGATGATCGTGCGCGGCTTCCGCAGCATGGTGCAGGTCGAACTCGACCGTGTACTCGTGCAGAGCACCGTGTCTGCGCCGCGGTTCGCGGTCGGCATGCTCGCGTCGGAAGAGCTGGCCAGGCTCGACCTTGCCGCGGAGGAGCTGCTCGACTCCGTCGCCACCGGGCGCATCGCGCTCCCCCTGCGCCCGAAGACCGCCTCGGTCGCCGCCTCGCTCGCGACCGAGCTGCGCCTGCACCTCATCGAGGGCCGCAGGGAGACCTGGCTGTACCACGCCATCACCGAGTCCGAGCTGCTCGGCCGCTCGGTCACCCTGACCGACAAGGGCAGCCTCGCCGGACTGCTCGACGCCAACCAGCGCGACGGTCTGCTCGCCGCCGTCTGGCTGCTGGTCAACGACCACGCCAAGAAGACCGCGGTGCGCACCGTGCAGGTCAGTGTCGGCCCGATCGTGGCGTCGCCCGTTGCACCGAGTCATAAACTGAAGGTGCCCGTGGTCATCACCACGACGGGCGTGCAGAGAAATCGTGTCGACCCGTCGACATGGGACGCCATCCGACGGGTGGGACGCTACAGTGACTCAAGTCAGAACGCGAGTCTCCGGGTCGAAATCGAGTGCTTCGTCGACAACCCCGCCGACTTGTGAAA
>NZ_JBKKAD010000150.1:0-30820 GCF_046714715.1 Conyzicola sp.
GCCCCCGCCGCGCCCCCCCCCCCCCCACGGTGCTGGTTACTGGAAGAGCTCATTGAAGCGTGCGACCGCCGACGTCTTGGTGTCGTTGATCATCTCGAGGTCGGGCGAGAGGATCGCGATGTCGTCCATCGCCGGTGCTCCCTCGGGGGTTCCGACGTCGTTGCGCACGGGCAGGTAGGACTGCTCGACGGCGAGCGTCTGGCCGTCCTCGCTCACGAGGAAGTCGACGAACGCCTCGGACGCCTCCTGCTCGTCGGTGCTCGCGAAGATGCCGACCGGCTGCGACACGTAGGGCACACCCTCGCTCGGGTAGGACACGTCGATGGGCGATCCGGCCGCCTTGAGCTCGCGCACCAGGTAGTCGACGACGATTCCCACCGGCTGCGTGCCGGCGGCGACGGCCTGCGAGACCGGTCCGTTGCTGTCGGCGATCACGGGCTCGTTCGCGGCGAGGTCGACGAGCCAGTCGTCGCCGAGCTCATCGGTGGCGAGCCAGACGGCCGCGTTGTAGGCGGCCGCGCCGGAGACGTCGGGGTTCGGCATGGTGATCTTGCCCGCGTACTCGGAGTCGGTCAGGTCTTTCCACGAGGTGGGCGGGCTGTCGATCGCGGTCGTGTTGTAGGCGATGACGGTCGGAATGATGCGGGTTCCCGTGTAGAAGCCCTCGGGGTCGACGACGTCCTGGTTGAGGGCGTCGACGTCGGCGGGCGTGTAGGCCAGCAGCAGGTCTTCGGCGGCGTAGCCCTCGAAGGTGCCGGAGTCGGCGGCGAGCAGAACGTCGGCCTGCACCTCGCCGGTGGTGCGCTCGGCCTCGATGCGGGCGGTCAGGTCGCCCGTGCCGGCGCGGAACACCTCGACGGTCACGTTCGGCTGCTGCTCGTTGAAGGCGGCGACGATCGCGTCGATCTTCTCCTGGGGCTCCGAGGTGTAAACGGTGATCGTCGCGGCGTCGAGCTCGGCGGTCGTGCTCGCCGCGTCGTCGGCGGTGGCTTCGGGCTCCGCGGCCGTGCAACCGGTGAGTGCGAGGCCGAGCGCCACGAAAGTGGCTGCGGTGGCGACGTAGTGCTTGCGGTTCATGGTGTCCTTCGTAGTTGTGGTGCGGTTGTGGTGGGGGATGCGGGGATGGAGAAGAGGGGGCTCGGCGACTGCAGGCTCACGGGGGCCGTGCTCACCTGGTCGTCGGTGATCTGCACGAGCGAGAACATCGCGAGGTCGTGACCGCTGACCGCGGCGGGACCGGCGTTCATGATCTGGTGGTACGCGAGCGACGGGCCGACGGCCACGGGGAAGCCGCGGTAGAGGGCGGTCATCGGGTGGTGGTAGTGGCCGGCGAGGATGACCCGCACGTCGGATCCGGCGATGGCGTCGGCGAACGCCTCGGGCCGGCGCAGCCCGATCTTCGACAGGGCGGGCAGCGGCGAGGGCACCGGCGCGTGGTGCAGGGCGACGATGGTGCCCGTGCCGAAGGGTTCGGCGACCGCCGACGCGAGCCAGTCGAGCTGCTCGGCGTCAAGCTCGCCGGTGCTCGAGTCGAGCAGCACGATGCGCATGTCGCCGACCGTGGTCACGCGGTAATGGCCGTCGCGGTGGCCGTCGAGCACGCGCGCCTCGGCCCGCACGTCGTGGTTGCCGAGCACGGTGAACACGGGCGCCCCCACGCGTTCGCCGAGCGCCGTGAGCGCCCGGTCGATCGCGGGATAGGCGGCGGCGTGGCCGCGCTGGGCGAGGTCGCCGGTCACGATCACGGCCTCGGGCGTCACGCCCGCGGCGACGACGTACTCGCCCACCTGCTCGATACGGGCGACTCCGTCTACCTGGCCGTAGAGCAGTTCGCCGATGGTGGCGTGCACGTCGCTGAGGTGCACGATGGTGAACTTGTCAGTCCGTGTCATCCGTCTGCCCTCCCAGATTTTCACGAAGCGACCGCAACTGCTGCGCGGTCACCCCGTTGCGGATGAGGTAGGCCTCGGGGCCGCCGAAGCCGTCGAGCGTGCGGAGGGCGTGTTCGATCGCCTCGGCCGGGCTGTCGAGGTGCAGGCGCATGGCGTCGGCGTGGTCCGCGGGGTCGAGGCCGAGGGCGAGCAGGGTGGACTCGGCGATCGCGAACCGGCGCTCGCGCACAACGCCGGTCGAGAGCACGTAGTCGTCGACGACCTGCCGTTCGGTGTGGCCGGAGGCGAGCAGTGCCAGCGCCACGACGAGCCCGGTGCGGTCTTTGCCCGCCGTGCAGTGCACGAGCACGGGCCCGCGCGCGTCGGCGATCACGCCGACGGCCTCGCCGAGCTCACTACCTCGCTGGGTGATGAGGAAGTCGTAGACCCGCTCGAGCGTGCCGTCGATCGGCGGTCCGTCGGGCAGGCGGTAGAGCGGCACGTGGGCGACGGCGACGTCGTGCGGCGGGACACCGCGTTCACTGGTCTCGCGCAGGTCGAGCACGAGGTCGATTCGGGAGTCGCCCAGCTGCCCCGTACCGGTCTCGCCGATGTCGTCGAGAGCCGCCGATCGGGCGAGCCGGCCTGCCGCGGCCGTGGCTACCCAGCGGGCGTTGAACGTGCCCGCGATCTCGAGGCTCTGCATGGGATCCTGTCTCGTTACGTCGTTTCATTGGAGATGAAACGGGGTTACACGATTCAGGATGTGCGCGGCACGTGAACGCCCGGTAGACGCACGGCGACGCGAGCATCAACGTGGCGTCAACGAACCGACGTGGTTATTCGTCGAGTACGAGCGCCTCCGCCACGACGTCGCGCATGTGCAGGGCGTCGGTCTGCGACCCGCGGGCGAACAGCGCGGTGTGCAGCGTGTGCAGCACGAGCAGGTGACTCAGCCGGGAGAGGAAAGGGTCGACGTCGTGCGCCCGGCTGACCGGGCTGGTGATGAGCGAGATGTCGGCGAGCTGGGTCAGCGGCGATCGGGCGAAGCTCGTGACGGCGATGACCGTGGCGCCGCCCTCCTTCGCCGCGCGGCAGGCGCGAAGTGTGTGCGCGTTGGCGCCCGAGTAGCTCACGGTCAGGCACACGTCGTCGGCCGTGAGAGAGTGAGCGGCGAACTGCTGGCCGAGAACGTCGCTCGGCGCCTCGACGGGCCGGCCGATCGTAGCGAAGCGCATCGCGGCGTCCTGGAGCGGTGGCGCCGAGAACCCGGTGCCGACGAGCACGAGACGGCGGGCCTTCGCGAGGGCGTCGACGGCGGCGTCGATGCTGGCGACGTCGACGCTCGCGCGTCCGAGCGCGATCGCGTCCGCGGCATCAGAGAATACCCGGGTGAGCGGATGAGCCTGGTCGTCGAGCGTCTGCTCCCTCGGCGCGGCGCGGGCGATCTCGAGCCGGAGGTGCTGGAAGCCGCGGAATCCGAGGTT
The DNA here is from genome assembly GCF_046714715.1 of Conyzicola sp. GTDB lineage: Bacteria > Actinomycetota > Actinomycetes > Actinomycetales > Microbacteriaceae > Conyzicola. Next base: position 3,359 of record NZ_JBKKAD010000150.1, read on the forward strand.
CTGACACGCCCGCACCACCGTGGCGGGCGACGTGTCGGCCGCGATCGCGAGCTCGGCGGTCGACCACTCGGTCACCTCGGAGGGCCGGGCGACAATCACCTGCGCGACGCGGCGTTCGCTCGGTCCGAGCAGGGGAAGGGCCACACGCAGCCGGGCCATGACCGTGCCGTCGAAGACTGTGCCGTCGGTGACGGCGTCGGTGACGGCGTCGGTGTCGTGCATCTGCGGCTCCAGTGGTCGTGAGTGCCCGCAGCCTACCGAAGCCGGGCGAACGGTTGGTGCCGCGCGGGCTGACCAGCGTCAGCGCAGCAGCGTCTGCCAGTCGGCCGGCAGGCGGTCGGCCGGCCCGGGCGCCGACTGGGTGAGCGGGTAGTGCTGGGGCGCGGCGAGCTGCGGGCCGTCGAACGTGTCCAGGGTCTCGAAGCTGTAGAACCAGGTCTCGCCGGGTTCGAAGCTGCGGATGACGGGATGCCCTGTTTCCCGCCAGTGGGCGGTGCCGTGCTTGCCCACGGAGTCGTCGCAACACCCGATGTGCCCGCACTGTGCGCAGCGGCGCAGGTGCAGCCACCAGCCCCCATCGGCCTCGCACTCCACGCAGACCGAGCCGCTCGGTGGCGCTGACGGGTCGATTCCTGTGTCGGTCATGGCGCCAGCCTATTCACCCGTGGGGGTCAGGGCACTAGTCCGGAGTCGAATACCGAACCCACGGCGAGCACCGCGGCCACGACGCCGAGGATGAAGTTGACCACGACGAGCGCGAGGTTCACCACCATCGGGGCGAGACCCGACCCGACGCGTCGACGCACGATGATCGACCGGCCGACCATGTACACGGGCGCGCCGATCACCGAGAAGAAGATCCACGCCCAGTGGAACGGCCGCGGCACGCCGGCCTTCTTGAGCGCGCGCCAGTCGAGCACGCCGAACAGCACGCTGAGGCCGATGACGAGCCAGCCGATGGCACCCTGAACGAGGTCGGCGGGCGCGATGGGCGGAGCGTCCGGATCGAGCGCGTCGGCCATCAGCTGGTCGAAGGTGGCGAACGTGTAGAGGTTGATGACCAGCCCGACCACCGGCAGCAGTGCGAGCGCCCAGATGAACGGGGTGTAGGGCGACGTGCCCGCGGGCGCGGCGAGTTCTTCGGCGCCGTAGGCCGGCCCGTTCGCGTAGGCCGGCGCGTTCGCGTAGGCGGGTGCGCTGCCGTACGCGGGTGTGCTGCCGTAGGCCGGCGCGACACCGGCCGGGGGCGTGTGCTCCACGGGTGCCTGGGCCGGCGCCGGCTCGCCGTAGGTGTCCGACCAGGCGAAACCGTTCCACCAGCGGGTGCGGCTGCTGCCGGCGGGGTCGGGGTACCAGCCGGCTGGCGGCGGTGAAGAGTTGACATCCGTCATGAGGCTCCCTCGGGTCGTAGCCAAAGCCTAGCGAACCGGGATCACCCGCGTGCGACCGCCCGGCCCGCCTCGCGGCCGCTGAAGATGCACCCGCCGAGGAACGTGCCCTCGAGCGAGCGGTAGCCGTGCATTCCGCCGCCCCCGAAGCCGCTCGCCTCGCCGGCCGCGTACAGGCCGGCTATCGGTTCGCCGCTGCCGCCGCGCAGGGCCTGCCCGTCGAGGTTCGTCTCGATGCCGCCCAGCGTCTTGCGCGTCACGATGTGCAGCTTCACGGCGATGAGCGGCCCGGCCTTCGGGTCCTGCAGCTTGTGCGGCTTCGCGACGCGGATGAGCTTGTCACCCCGGTAGTTGCGCGCCTGACGGAGGTCATTGATCTGCGCGTCTTTCGAGAACGGATTGTCGAGCTGGCGGTCGCGGTACTCGACCTCCTGCCTGGCGCGGGCGACGTCGATCACGCCGTCGTCGATCTTCGCGAGCAGCTCGTCGAGCGTGTCGGCCACGAAGAAGTCGACGCCCCGACTCTTGAACGCCTCGACCGGACCGGTGGCGCCCTTGCCGAGCCGCTGTCGGGCGAGCTCGCGCACGCTCTTGCCGGTCAGGTCGGGGTTCTGCTCGCTGCCCGAGAGGGCGAACTCCTTCTCGATGATGGACTGGGTCAGGATGAACCAGGAGTGGTCGTGGCCCGTGGTGCGCAGGTGCCGCAGCGTTCCGAGCGAGTCGAAGCCGGGAAACAGCGGCACCGGCAGGCGTTTGCCCGTTGCATCCAGCCACAGGCTCGACGGCCCGGGCAGGATGCGGATTCCGTGCTGCGCCCAGACGGGGTCGAAGTTCGTGATGCCCTCGACGTAGTGCCACATGCGGTCGCCGTTCACGAGGTGGGCACCGGCGTCGTCGGCGATCGCGAGCATGCGCCCGTCGACGTGGGCCGGCACGCCGCTGAGCATGCGGGTGGGCGGCGCGCCCATGTCGGCGGGCCAGAGCTCGCGCACCAGGTCGTGATTGCCGCCGATGCCGCCGCTCGTGACGATCGTCGCCCCGGCGTGCAGCTCGAAGTCGCCGACGACCTCCCGGTTGCTCGCCACACCGCGGGCCGCGTCGTCGGCCGCGAGCACCGCCCCGCGCGCCCCGACCACGGCGCCGTCGCTGACCACAAGGCCGTCGACCCGGTGGCGGAACCGCAGCGTCACGAGCCCCCGGTCGACCCCGTCGCGCACGGCGTGGGCGAACGGCTCGACGACTCCCGGCCCCGTGCCCCAGGTGATGTGAAACCGAGGAACGGAGTTGCCGTGCCCGTTCGCGGTGTAGCCCCCGCGCTCGGCCCAGCCGACCACGGGGAAGAAGCCCACCCCGCGCTCCCTCAGCCAGGCACGCTTCTCACCGGCCGCGAACTGCAGGTAGGCCTCGGCCCACCGCCGCGGCCAGCGGTCGTTCTCGCGGTCGAAGCCCGCGGAACCGAACCAGTCCTGGCGTGCCAGGTCGAGGGAATCCCTGACCCCCATGCGACGCTGCTCGGGAGAGTCGATGAGAAACAGGCCGCCGAACGACCACCACGCCTGCCCGCCGAAGTTCGACTCCGGCTCCTGCTCGAGCACCGTGACGGTCTTTTCCGCCGCCACTAGTTCGGCGGTGGCGACCAGGCCGGCGAGGCCCGCGCCGATCACGATCGCGTCGGATTGCTGCTGCGGCATAAGACTCCTTTGTCTGACGCTGGCTGTTTCTGGAGAGACTAGTAGGTGTCGAAGATGTGCTGGATCTCGTCGTGGTCGCGAGTGACGGTCAGGGCGAGGCAGGCGAGGATGCGGGCGCGCTGCGGGTTCTGGTCGTCGACCGAGATCCAACCATTTACCTCGGCGCGGCTCGCGCCGACGGCCGTGACGTGGCCGCTGCCCGTGCGGGTGGCGCGCACGACGATGCTGCCGGCGCGGCGCGCGGCCTCGAGCGGCTCGATCATGCGGGTGGCGACGGTTCCGTTGCCGAAGCCGGCGTGCACGATGACGGCATAGCGTGCCGCGGCCAGCAGTTCGCCCACGGAGTCGTCGAGGCCCGAGTGCGCGTAGACGACCGCGGCCTTCGGCAGGGCGTCGACGGCGTCGAGCCGGAACTCGGTCGCGGTCGTGTGCGGGCGCACGACCGCGCGGTAGTAGAGCACGCGGCCGGCGACGACCACGCCGAGCGGACCGTACGCCGAGGCGAACGAGTCGACGCGCAGGCTGGTCGACTTGGAGACGTCGCGAGCCGAGTGGATCTCGTCGTTGAGCACGACGAGTACACCCTGTCCTCGCGAGGCGGGGGCGGATGCCGCGGCGACGGCCGCGTAGAAATTGAGCGGCCCGTCTGCGCTGAGTGCGCTGGCTGGCCGCATGGCTCCCGTGAAGACCACCGGTTTGCGGGAGTCGAGCACCAGGTGCAGGAAGTAGGCGGACTCCTCGAGCGTGTCGGTGCCGTGGGTGATCACGACGCCGTCGACCTCGGGCGATGCGAGCAACGCCTCGACGCGTCGAGCGAGCGCGAGAAGGATGGCGTCCGTAACATCCGACGAATCGATGCTCGCGAACTGCTCGCCGGTGAGTCTGGCCAGCAGAGCCGCCTCGGGGACCGCCGCGATCACGGCGTCGACGCCGCTCGTGCCGGCCCGGTACCCCGTGGTGTCGGTCGCGGAAGCCGCGGAACCGGCGATCGTGCCGCCCGTCGCGACGACGACGATGCGGGGGAGGGCGGTAGCGGTCATCGTCCTATTGTGCCCGCTGCGGGCGGGCGACGATCTCGTCGGCGTTGTCGGCGATCCAGCCCATCAGCGGCAACAGGCGGTCGGACAGCTCGCGGCCGAGCGCGGTGAGGCTGTAGTCGACGCGCGGCGGGATCGTCGGCTGGGCTTCGCGCAGCACGAGCCCGTCTGCCTCGAGCGTGCGCAGCGTCGAGGCGAGCATCTTCTCGCTGATGCCCTCGATCGTGCGGCGCAGTTCTCCCCAGCGCAGCGGCTGCTGCGAGAGGGCGATGAGAACGAGAACGCCCCACTTGCTCGTGACGTGGTCGAGCACGGTGCGGCTCGGGCAGTTCGCGGGCAGCACGCCCGCCGTGAAGCCCAAGCCGGTCAGGGTATGCAGATTACTTACTTCCATGTGGGTAACTTACCTAAAAGTGGGTACCCGCGCTGAGGAATGTAATGTGGTGAGCCCGAGTTCTCGTAGGTACCAACCCCCGAAAGGACACCATGTCTCTCGTTATCACCGGTGCAACCGGCCAGCTCGGACGCCTCGTCGTCGAATCCCTCCTCTCCCGCGGCACCGCCGCGGCCGACATCGTCGCAACCGGACGCTCCGTGGCGAAGCTCGCCGATCTGGCCGACCGCGGAGTGGCCGTCGCCGAGCTCGACTACACCAAGTCGGAGACCGTGGCCGCCGTGGTCAAGCCCGGCGACACGCTGCTGCTCGTCTCGGGCAGCGAGGTCGGCCAGCGCGCCGCCCAGCACGCCACCGTGATCGCCGCCGCGAAGGAGGCCGGCGTGGCTCGCATCGTCTACACCAGCGCTCCCGCCGCGACGACCTCCGCGCTCGTGCTCGCCCCCGAGCACAAGGCGACCGAGGAGGCGCTCGTCGCATCCGGGGTCCCGTTCACCATCCTGCGAAACGGCTGGTACACCGAGAACTACGCGGGCGAGGTGGAGAAGGGCCGCGAGAACGGCGGCATCGTCGCGAGTGTCGGCGACGGCCGCGTCGCGAGCGCCAGCCGCAAGGACTACGCCGAGGCCGCCGCCGTCGTGCTGGCCGGTGACGGACACGAGGGCCGGGTGTACGAGCTCTCCGGCGACGTGGCCTGGGACTTCGACGAGCTCGCCGCCGCGATCTCGGGCATCGTCGGCCGCGAGGTCGTCTACACGCGTCTCTCACCCGAGGAACACGCGTCGCTGCTCGCCTCGTTCGGACTCGACGAGGGGACCGTCGGGTTCGTGGTGGCCCTCGACGGCAACATCCGCGACGGACTGCTCGGCGTCACGACCGGCGACCTCGGTCGGCTCATCGGTCGCCCGACGACGCCGCTCGCCGAGGGCCTGGCCGGCTAGCGCCCGGCTCGGGTCACTCGTCGAACGTGTTCACCATCGCGTGGGCCGCGCGGTCGAGGTAGGCCCAGAGGGCGGCGTCGTGCAGCGGCGAGAGCTCGAGCGAGTCGACTGCGACGCGCATGTGCTGCAGCCAGCGGTCGCGTGCGTCGGGGTTGACCTTGAACGGCATGTGCCGCTGGCGCAGTCGCGGGTGGCCGCGCTCCTCGGAATACGTGCCGGGGCCGCCCCAGTACTGCTCGAGAAAACCGGTGAGCCGCTGGATGGCTCCCTCGAGGTCGGCCTCGGGGTACATCGGAAGCAGCACCGGGTCGGTGGCGACGCCCTCGTAGAAGCGCCGCACGAGGCGCTCGAACGTGGGGCGGCCGCCGACCTGCTCCCAGAAGTTGCCCTGAACGCTCTCGCCGCTCTGGCCGAGCCGGAGGGTCACGGGATTCGGTTCGCTCATTCTGTCGTCCCTTGCGGCTTGGCCGGCGCGTCGGGGCTGTACCCGCGCGGGTCGGCGGGGGGAGCGGCCGGGGTGCGCTTGGCCCGCGGCGCTTTGACCGCGGTCGACTGCACGGCGACCGGCTTGGTCTTGGGCGGACGCGCGCCCTTGACGCTCGTCGCCCCCTCGAACCCGCTCAGGGTGATCGAGTTGAGCGCGGGCATCCTGACGTCCATCTCGTCGAGTGCCCGCTTGAGCCGACTGCGCAGTTCGCGCGCCACGTCGTCTTTTGCGGCCGAGCGCGTCTTGACCACGATGCGCACCACGATCGCCTCCGCGGAGATCGACTCGATGCCCCAGATCTCGGGCCGTTCGAGCATGCGGCTGCGCCACTTCGGATCGGTCGCGAGCGCCACGCCGGTCTCGAGCATGCGCTCCTGCACCGCCTCGACGTCGGCGTCGTAGGGCACGGCGAGGTCGATGATGACCCGCGACCAGCCCTGCGACATGTTGCCGACCCGCAGGATCTCGCCGTTGCGCACGAACCACAGGGTGCCGTTCACGTCGCGCACCTTCGTGATGCGGATGCCGACGTCTTCCACGACGCCGGTTGCCGGCCCCAGATCGACGACGTCGCCGACTCCGACCTGGTCTTCCGCCACCATGAACAGGCCGCTCAGCACGTCCTTCACGATGTTCTGCGCGCCGAAGCCGAGACCGGCACCCAGCGCCGCGGTGATGAGCGAGAACGCCCCGATGATGTCGGGGAACAACGCCACGATGCTGAGCAGCACCGCGAGGGTGACGACGACGGCCGTGACCACGTTGTTGAGCACGCTGCCGAGCGTGCGGGTGCGTTGCACGACGCGCACGGCGGCGAGCGGCGAGGCGAAGAGCGCCTGCGTGTCTTCGACGTTCTGCTTCTTCTTGACCCCGTGCACGACGCGGTCGACGAGCCGGTTGATCACGAGCTGCAGAACGAGACGCACCGCGACGGCCACGAGGATGATCACGACGACCTGCAGGGGAGGGGTCGCGGTGTAGAAGGCGGAGATGTTCGCCCAGGTGCCGGCCCAGTCGATGCCGGGCGCCGGAGCGGGAGTAGTTTCGGTCAGAACCATATTGCTCCCAGTGTATTCGCGCGCCGCTGGCAGCACTCTGGCCGTTCAGTCGACTGGCCGTTCAGCCGACGAGCCCGCGCTCGTAGGCGAAGATCACCGCCTGCACCCGGTCGCGCAGGTCGAGCTTCTGCAACACCCGGCCCACGTGTGTTTTCACGGTCGACTCGGCGACGAAGAAGCGCTCCGCCATCTCGCCGTTGGAGAGTCCCTCGCCGATCGCGGTGAGGATCTCCCGCTCGCGCGGGGTGAGAAGGGCGAGGGCCTGGTCTCCGGGCGGATCGGTCGCCGGAAGCCTGGCCCCGAACAGCTCGAGCATGCGCCGCGTCACACGCCCCGAGATCGCCGCCTCGCCGCTCGCGACGGCGCGCACGGCGGCGAGCAGTTCTTCGGGCCGGGTGTCTTTCACGAGAAAACCGCTCGCGCCCGCTCGCAGTCCGCCGAACGCGTACTCGTCCAAGTCGAAGGTGGTCAGGATGATCACCCGCGACAGGGGAGACCGTTGCAGGAGGGCCCGTGTGGTCGCGATGCCGTCGAGGCCCGGCATGCGCACGTCCATCAGCACGACGTCGGGGTGCAGCTGCTCGGCGAGGCGCAGCGCGTCGTCGCCGTTCGCGGCCTCGCCGACGACGCGGATGCCCGGTTCGGCCTCCAGCAGCATGCGGAATCCCATGCGAACGAGGGCCTGGTCGTCGACGAGAAGCAGGCGGATGTCCGTGGTGGCGTGGGCTGCAGCATCCGTCATTCTCTGGTGTCCTTTTCGATCGTTGTGGTGTCTTCGACGTCGGATTCTGTATCGATGGCCGAGGGGGTGTCGTGCGTGAGGGTGGCGACGACCGACCAGCCTCCGCCCGGGCGGGGCGCGGATTCGATCGTGCCGCCGTACAGCGCCACCCGTTCGCGCATGCCCACGGTGCCCCGCCCGCCTCCCGGGGTGGGGGCTTCGACGACGGGACCGTCGTTCGTGACCGACACCGTGACCTCGCTCGGTTCGTAGCGCACGGTGACCTCGGCGACCGCGGGTATCGCCGAGTGACGCAGCACGTTCGTGAGCGACTCCTGCACGAGTCGGTAGACGGTGAGCTGCTCGGCGGGGTCGGCCGGCGGGGCACCCTCCGAGCTGAATCTGACGACGAGTCCTGCCGCCCGGAAGCGGGAAACCAGGTCGTTCAAATCGGCGATGCCCGGCTGGGGCCCGAGCTCGCCGGGCAGGCCGTCGTCGAGCAACCCGAGCATTCGGCGCATGTCGGTGAGCGCCTGACGGCCGGTCTCGGCGACCTGGCGCATGGCGTCGGCCGCCCGTTCGGAGTCGGAGCGCGCCGTGGCGGCGGAGCCTTCGGCGAGGGTGACCATCACGGTGAGCCCGTGCGAGACGATGTCGTGCATCTCGCGGGCGATACGGGCGCGCTCGTCTGCCGCGGCGAGCCTCGCCCGCTGGTCACGTTCCCTCGCGAGCTGCGAGGCGCGGTCGAGCAGGGCGACGACGTACCGTCTGCGGTTGCCGACGTTGATCGCGACGAGCACGACGATGAGGAGGAAAGTGGACGCGGCGAAGTAGTTGGCGACGATCTGCCCCAGCTCGTCGGAGATTACGGCGCCGACATAGGTTCCCGCCGCAGTGACGACAACGACGGAACCGGCGAAACCGATCCAGACAGCGCGTACCGAGCCGTAGACGGCGAGGGCATACAGGGCGTAGGCCGGGAGGGCGGCGTCGACGGCGCTCCACGCGGCGGCGGAGAGGATCACGAGCACCCACGAGACGACGAGCACGGTCCACGGGCGGTTGCGACGGAAGAGCAGGAGGAGGGTGCCGAAGAGGTCGAGCGCGAGCCCGAAGGGAACGATCTCGCCGGCGTAGAACTCGTCGCCGAAGGTCGGGCCGATGTGCAGCGCGACCGACGGCACGCCGTAGCTGGCGGCGATGAGCGCGTCGGTCCAGCGCGGGTGGCGGTACCAGAACTGCCGGATGACCCCGGGCGGTTTCGGCAGACGCAGGTCTCCCTCGACCGGAACGACGTTCCGATCGAGGGAGGTGGGCCTGACTGTCATTCCGTGGACTCTACGCGTCCCGACGCTTCAGCAGTACCGCACCGGCGATGAGGCTGACCGCCACCCAGGCGACCACGACCAGGGTGTTCTGCCACTGTTCGAGGCCGTTCGGGTCGAAGCTCTCGGTGAACATTCCCGTGCCCGCGTTCGAGAACAGGTAGGGCATGAGGTCGAGGGCCCACTGGGCCTGCGTGAGTCCCGCGATGAGCTGGAGGATGGTCGGCAGCAGCAGGATGACACCGAGGGCGGCCGCGATACCGCCGGCGCTGCTACGCAGCACGGTGCCGAGACCGAGCGCGAAGAGCGCCACGAGGCCGAGGTACAGCGCCGCGAGCACGAGGTTGCCGAGGAGGGAGCTGTCGCTGAAGTCGGCCGTGATGTCGAAGCCGGAGAGGATCGGCAGCGCCACCAGCAGGGCGGCGAAGACGCTGATGAGGCCGACCACGAAGGTGGTCACGAAGAGCACGACGGCCTTCGCCGCGAGTGCCGGCAGGCGCTTCGGCACGGCGGTGAGCGTGGAGCGGATCATGCCAGTGGAGTACTCGCCGCTGATGACGAGCACACCGAGCACGGCGACCACCAACTGGCCGATGTACAGGCCGAAGGTCGCCGTCTGCACGATGTTCAGGTTGTTGCGGGTGGGGTCGGGCACGGGCTCGCCGAAGCCGAAGCTCGACGCGAGCAGCGCCGCGATGCCGATCGAGGCCGCGACGACGATGGCGTACGACCAGACGGTCGAGCGCACGCTGCGCAGCTTGATCCACTCGGAGCGGACGATGCCGATCGCCGACAGGCGCGTGTCGGGGCGGGCGGCGAGGGTGGTGGCGGTCATCGGGCTGCCTCTTCCGTGTTCGTGGCGGGGGTGCCCGCGTGGTATTCGACGTCGTCCTGCGTGAGTTCCATGTAGGCCTCTTCGAGCGATGCGCCGACGGGGGTGAGTTCGTGCAGCGGGATTCCCGCCTGCGCGGCGGCTTCGCCGATCACGGGGGCGGTGAGGCCGGTGATGGTGAGGGCGTTCTGTTCGGTCGTGGTGATCGTGACGTCGGCACCCTGCAGCAGCGCGGCGAGCTGGTCGGCGCGCGGGCTGCGCAGTCTGACCGACGTGCGCGTGGAACTGGCGAGGATGTCGGCGACGGGCGCATCCGCGATGATCTTTCCGCGGCCGAGCACGATGAGGTGGTCGGCGGTGAGTGCCATCTCGCTCATGAGGTGGCTCGAGAGGAAGATGGTGCGACCCTCGCCCGCCAGGTGACGGGCGAGCTGACGCACCCACATGACACCCTCGGGGTCGAGGCCGTTCACGGGTTCGTCGAGGATGAGCGTGGCGGGGTCGCCGAGCAGGGCCGCGGCGATTCCGAGGCGCTGGCCCATGCCGAGCGAGAAGCCGCCGACGCGCTTGCCGGCGACCGACTCGAGGCCGGTGAGGCCGATGACCTCGTTCACGCGGGCCTTGCCGATGCCGTGGGTTGCGCCCATGGCGAGCAGGTGGTTGTAGGCGCTGCGTCCGGTGTGGATGGCCTTGGCGTCGAGCAGGGCGCCGACCTCGCGCAGGGGTGCGGCGTGAGCGGCGTACGGCTTGCCGTTTACCACGACGCTGCCCTCGGTCGGGCGGTCGAGCCCGACGATCATGCGCATCGTGGTCGACTTGCCGGCGCCGTTCGGGCCGAGGAAGCCGGTGACCATACCCGGCTTGACGGTGAAGCTGATGTCGTTGACGGCGGTCTTCGCCCCGTAACGCTTGGTGAGTCCTTCTGCCTGAATCATGGTCCCAGCCTACGGAGTCGGGGATTCGTCAGTATCAGGCGCGAGGGGGAGATTGAGGGCGCACAGTCATACCGCGGTATGACGGTGCGCCCCTCGGCGATCCTTCTACTGCGCGTCGCGCGCCTGCACGGTCAGCGCGCGCTCGACTCCGGCGAGGTTCTCGGTGACGAGCCGGCGCAGGGCCGGGGTCTCCGGGTTCGCTACGAGCCACGACTGGGTCGCCGCGACGAGCGCGCTCGAGGCGAGCGGGGCCGGGTAGAGCCCGACAACGAGCGTCTCGGCGATCGAGTGCGAGCGGTTCTTCCAGACCTCGGCGAGCATCGCGAAGTAGTCGTCGACGAGCGCTTCGAGCGCGGCGGGGTCGTTCACGTGCTGGAACCCGAGGGCGGTCTGACGCACGATCGCGTTAGGCAGCTCGTCGGTGGCGACGAGCGAGCGGAAGGCCGCCAGCTTGTAGTCGGCCGACGGCAGGGCGGCGCGGGTGCGCGCCGCCGCCTGCTGGCCGTTCGACGTGTTGTCGGCCGCGAGCGCCGCGTCGATCTCCGCGGTGCCGACGGCGCCGTTGACCGCGAGCCCCTCGAGGATCTCCCACGCGAGGTCGGTGTCGATCTCGAGCGCGTCGAGCGCCACGGAACCGTCGCGGAGTCCCCGCAGCGTCTCGACGTGGCCGGGGGTCGACGCGATGTTCGCGAAGAACTTCACGAACTGGAACTGGGCGTCGGAACCGGCCTCGGCCTTCTTCGCGAGCGTCCACAGTCCGTCGCCCACGTGCTCGATCGTCTCCGCGCGGGTCGTCGGGTCGACGTAGAGGCGCGCGGCGGTCGTCAACTGTCCGAGCGTTGTGCGGATCGTGGTCGACTCGGTCTCGGTCGCGATGTTGCCGAGCACGAGGCGCACGTAGTCGCGCGCCGGGGTCTCGCCGTCGCGGGTCGAGTCCCAGACGGAGCCCCACACGAGCGCTCGGGCCAGCGGGTTCTCGATGGCCGCGAGGTGTTCGATGGCCACCTCGAGCGATTCCGGGTCGAGTCGGATCTTCGCGTACGCGAGGTCGTCGTCGTTGAGGAGCAGCAGATCGGGCTTCTTCTTGCCGACGAGGGCCGCGACATCCGTCTGCTCGCCGTTGACGTCGATCTCGAACCGTTCCGTGCGCACGAGCTTCTTGCCCTCGAAGTTGTAGAAGCCGATCGCGAGGCGGTGCGGGCGGATCGTCGGGTAGTCGATCGGCGCGGTCTGCACCACCGAGAACTCCGTGATCGTGCCGTGCGAGGCGGGCTCGACGGCGGGCCGAAGCGTGTTCACGCCCGCGGTCTCGAGCCACAGCGCCGCCCAGCCGCTGAGGACGCGGCCGCTCGTGGCCTCAAGCTCGCTGAGCAGGTCGGTGAGCTCGGTGTTGCCGTAGGCGTTCTTCTTGAAGTACGCCGCCACGCCGGCGAAGAACGCGTCGATGCCGACCCAGGCGACGAGCTGCTTGAGCACCGAGCCGCCCTTGGCGTAGGTGATGCCGTCGAAGTTGACGAGAACGTCTTCGAGGTCGTTGATGGTGGCGACGACCGGGTGGGTCGACGGCAGCTGGTCCTGGCGGTACGCCCAGCTCTTCTCCATCGCCTGGAACGTGGTCCAGGCCTCGGTCCACTCGGTGGCTTCCGCGGCGGCGATCGTCGACGCCCACTCGGCGAACGACTCGTTCAGCCAGAGGTCGTTCCACCACTTCATGGTCACGAGGTCGCCGAACCACATGTGGGCGAGCTCGTGCAGGATCGTGATGACGCGGCGTTCCTTGACGGCGTCGGTCACCTTCGAGCGGAAGACGTAGGTCTCGGTGAACGTGACGGCGCCGGCGTTCTCCATCGCGCCCGCGTTGAACTCGGGCACGAAGAGCTGGTCGTATTTCTCGAACGGGTAGGCGTAGTCGAACTTCTCCTCAAAGTAGGCGAAGCCCTGACGCGTCTTCTCGAAGATGTAGTCGGCGTCGAGGTACTCGAAGAGCGACTTGCGCGCGTAGATGCCGAGCGGGATGACGCGGCCGTCGCGGCTCGTGAGCTCGGAGGTGATCACGTCGTAGGGCCCGGCGATGAGCGCGGTGACGTAGCTCGAGAGCACCGGGGTGGGGGAGAAACTCCAGACCGAGTTCGCGGTGCCCTGGACCACGTCGGGCGTCGGCGTCGGCGAGTTGCTCACGACGGCCCAGGCGCTGGGCGCGATCACGGTGAACTGGAACGTGGCCTTGAGGTCGGGCTGCTCGAACACGGCGAACACGCGGCGGCTGTCGGGCACCTCGAACTGCGAGTAGAGGTAGACCTCGCCGTCGACGGGGTCGACGAAGCGGTGCAGGCCCTCGCCCGAGTTCGTGTACTCGGCGTCGGAGACGACCACGAGCACGTTCTGCTCGGCGAGTCCGTCGAGCTGGATGCGCACGCCGTCATTGACGGCGGCCGGGCCGAGCTCTGCGCCGTTGAGGGTGACAGAGCGCACGCGGCGCGACAGGTGGTCGATGAAAGTGGATGCCCCGGCCTGCGCCGTGAAGGTCACCTGGGTCGTCGAAAGGAAGACTTCGTCTCCCGTGGTCAGGTCGAGCGTGACGTTGTAGCTCTGCACATCGACCAGCGCTTTCCGTTCCTGCGCTTCGACTCGGGTGAGGTTCTCTCCTGGCACTGTGGGCCTTTCTCTGGTTCCGCTCGGTGTGTGTCCGAGAAAAGAGCTTAGTCGCGGGTGGTCGTCGGCCCGCCGACCCCCCACTACCATTGCGGCATGCGCATTCCTCAGGTTCTCGTCGTCGCCGTGCTCGGCATCGGTCTGCTCGGCGGTTGTTCCCCGGCCGGCGTCGCCACCGTGCTCACGACCCAGGACACGGTCACCGCCGATGCGGAGGCGAGGACGGCGCTGATGAACGCCAGCGTCACGGCGACGACCTATTTCATCTCCACGCCGGAGGCGCAGACCGTGACCGTCGACCAGCTCGGGTTGCGGCCGGGCTCGTCGGACCTCGCCCTGCACGTCTCGTCACCGGATGCCTTCTGCTTCGACACGACGTCGGCATCGGGCACGGTGTTCAAAGCCACGGGCGTGGGCGGTTTGAGCGAGGGCGCCTGTGCCGAGGGCGTCGACTACTGACCGGTCAGGTACTGACGGTTCGCCGGATGACTGCGCACGACCCGGTGTCTACTCAGGCGAGCTCGCGCTCGCGCCTCGCAGGGGCTACCACGCGCCCGGTCGCCGCATCGCGCTCGCAGTCGTCGATGGTCGCCGAGAGCAGCCGGAAGAGCCGGTCGTCGGAATCGTCGACGCACGCCTCGGCCATGCCGATGATCGAGAGCGCCACCATCTTGTCGACGGTCCAGGAGTCGAGCCGGGTCTTCGAGGTGCCCACCGAGGAGAGGAACGCGCGCGCCCACTTCTCGGCAGCCGGTGCCTGATCGAAGGCCGAGCGGATGACTCCGCGGAGGTGCTCGGCCATCGGGCCGGTCTGCGTCGCGAGCAGCATCTCGCAGTGCGCCAGCCCGACCGAGATGGCCCGCTGACGCGATTCGCTGGCGATCGGCAGCGCGGCCGCCGAGGCCCGCACGCCGACGATCAGGCGGATGCGCTCGTCCGGTCCGTGCAGCCCGATCACCGACGGGATCAGCGGAACGAGCCTGCCACGAGCATCGTCGCTCGTGCAGTCGTTGACCGCGCGGGCCAAGGCGGCGATCGCGGGGTGCGTGCACGACGGATGATCGCTCCACCTCTCGCCGGCCAGGTGCGAGGCGTACTCCATAAAGCAGGCGCCGCGCTTGGGCGAACGATGTCTGCCGACGGAGAGCACGGGCAGGAACTCGGGTATCTGGTTCGTTTTGGGCATCTTATGCCTCCACAGAGAGTGAGATCGTGCCTCTAAGTGTGCGCCCGAATTCGGCGATTGACCAGTGTTAAATCGGGGGTTGCGGCCTAGTGTTGACGCATGCCGGAGACCGTGTTCGATCGATCCACCGTCGACGACGCGGTGGTCGCCACGTCGCTCGGCTCGAGCATGCTGCGGCCGTTCTGGCTCGACGGGCTCGACCTTCTCTCTTGGCCGCAGCTGACGGGATCGCACGCCGTCGACCTCGTGGTCGTCGGCGGCGGTTACACCGGGTTGTGGACGGCGCTTCTCGCCAAACAGCGAGACCCGGATGCCCGGGTGATGGTTCTCGAGGGACGCACCGTCGGGTGGGCGGCATCGGGCCGAAACGGCGGTTTCGTCGAGGCGAGCCTCACCCACGGGGAGGCGAACGGCGAAAAGCGGTATCCCGGGGAGATCGACCAGCTGAACAGGCTCGGCATGGAGAACCTCGACGAGATAGAAGCCACAGCATCTGGCTGGCGATGCGATTTCGAACGCACCGGAACCCTCGCGGTGGCCGTCGAACCGCACCAGGTCGACGAACTGCGGGATGCGCACAACGGTACGACCGAGATCTTCTTCGACCAGGCCGCCCTGCACGCCCAACTCGACTCGCCCACCTATCTGGCCGGGCTCTGGAGCACCCGGTCGACGGCACTGGTTCATCCCGGCAAGCTCGTCGCCTCCCTAGCCACGGCCTGCGCGGAGGCCGGCGTCGAGATCTTCGAGCGGTCGGCGGTGCGCGGACTCGACAGCGGCTCGACGAGGGACGCGATCGTCGTCGAGACGAAGCAGGGCTCGGTTGTCGCGAAGCGCGTGGCACTCGCCACGAACGCGTTTCCCTCGCTGCTGGGGCGTTACCGGTTCCACACGGTGCCCGTCTACGACTACGTGCTGATGACCGAGCCGCTGAGCGACGCCCAGCTCGCCCGCATCGGGTGGGGGTCGCGGCAGGGGGTCGCCGACCTCGGCAACCAGTTCCACTACTACCGGCTGAGTGCCGACAACCGCATCCTCTGGGGCGGGTACGACGCGATCTACCACTTCGGCGGCCGCATCCGGCCCGAATACGACGACCGGCCGGCGAGCTTCGAGAAGCTTGCCCGCCACTTCTTCACGACGTTCCCGCAGCTGGAGGGCGTCAAGTTCAGCCACCGCTGGGGCGGGGTGATCGACACGTCGACCCGCTTCTCGGCCTTCTTCGGCCGAGCCAAGCAGGGACGCATCTCGTACGCCGCCGGCTTCACCGGCCTCGGCGTCGCCGCCTCGCGGTTCGCGGCGAACGTGATGCTCGACCACCTCGGCGGCCTCGAGACCGAGCGCACCGAACTGCAGATGGTGAAGAGCGTGCCGCCGCCCTTCCCGCCCGAGCCCGCCGTATTCGCGGGCGTGCAGGCCACCCGGTGGGCGCTCGACCGCGCCGACCACAACGCCGGGAAGCGCAACCTCTTGCTCAAGACTCTGGATGCCGCGGGGCTGGGGTTCGACTCGTGACCGCGGTCGAGGGGCTCGACCCCGTCGTGGCTCTCGCGGTCGACGTGCCGCTCGAGCCCGCGCCCGTCGACGACGTGCTCGACGGGGAGCCCACCACCGGCACGGTCGTGCTCGGCGAGTTCGACGGCCACGAGTACGGCGTCTGGGAGATGACGCCCGGCGCCATGAGCGACGTCGAGGACGACGAGTTCTTCGTGGTGGTCGCCGGCGCGGGGTCGGTCGAGTTTCTCGACGACGAGGTGGTCGTGCACCTCGTGCCCGGATCCGTCATGACTCTCACGGCGGGCGCGCGCACCATTTGGACGGTGACGCAGACCCTGCGCAAGGTGTGGATCGCACGCTAGCCCTGCCGCGGTGACGGTGGCGGCTGCTAGCTTTCGAGCATGAAACAGCGCGATCTCTTTCTCCTGTCCGACGCGGCGTTGCGCGACGTGATCGACCGCATCCATCCCGACCAACTCGAACTGCCCGTGCCCGCCGAGTGGGCCCGCACTCCCGACCCGACGCTGCTCGACGTCGTCGCGGCGCACGCCTACGACGAGGCCTGGGTTCCCGACGTGCTCGCCGGCCGCACGATCGACGAGGTCGGCGACAAATACGGCGGCGACCTGCTCGGCGGCGACGCGCTCGAGAGCTACGACCGGCTCAACGACGCCGCCACGGTCGCCGTCAATCGTCCGCTCTCGGCCGACGACATCGTGCACCTCAGCTACGGCGACTTCCCGGTCTCCGTGTACTTCGAGCACGCGGCCACCTACCGCGCGTTCCAGTCCTGGTCGATCGCCAAGCTCGTCGGTCTCGACTGGTCGCTGCCGCCCGAACTCGTCGACCTGCTCTGGGAGATCGTGCTGCCGCAGGTCGACGCCTGGCGCGAGATGGGCATCTTCGGGCCCGAGGTCCCGGTGCCCGACGACGCCGACCGCGAGACCCAGCTGTTGGGCAAGACCGGCTACTGGAGGCCGTAATCCGCGCGGTGGCGGCACAGGCAGAATAGAACCATGCGCATCCACATCGCAACCGACCATGCCGGACTCGAATTCAGTGAAGACCTACAGAACCACCTCGCGGCCGCCGGCCACGAGGTGATCGATCACGGTCCGACGAGCTACGAGCCGCTCGACGACTACCCGAGCTTCTGCATCAACGCGGCGCAGGCTGTCGTCGAAGATCAGGCGCAAGACATCGCCGCCCTCGGTGTCGTCTTCGGCGGCTCGGGCAACGGCGAGCAGATCGCCGCCAACAAGGTGCGTGGCGTGCGCGCCGCCCTCGTTTGGAACGTGTCGACCGCCGAGCTCGCCCGCCAGCACAACGACGCCAACGTCATCGCGATCGGCGCGCGCCAGCACAGCGTCGACGAAGCGAAGCTGTTCATCGACACGTTCATAGCCACCGCGTTCACCGGTGAAGAACGCCACGCCCGCCGCATCGCCCAGCTCGCCGAGTACGAGATCACCGGGTCGATCGCCGGCCACCAGATCGACTAACGCCGCCCGTTCGAATCAGAGGAGCCTCGTGCCCGAGGGACATTCCGTCCACCGCATCACCCGCCAGTTCGCGCTGCACTTCGTGGGCAAGAGCATCGCCGCGTCGTCGCCGCAGGGACGGTTCGCGGGGGGCGCATCCGAAATCGACGGTCTCGAGATGACCGACGCCAAGGCCGTCGGCAAGCAGATGTTCCTCGAGTTCGACCACCGGCTGTGGCTGCGCGTGCACCTCGGTATGTACGGCGCGTGGGACTTCGCCGGCAACATCACGGCCGATGCGACGACCGCGTCTGCGGGTGGTCGCATGGGACAGACGAACCAGCGGGGTACGGTGATCGCCGACGACGCCGAGCCGTCGCTCTCCAGCATCGGCGCTCCCCGCCGGCTGCGCATGGCCGAGCAAGAGCGACTGGGCGAGGCGCTCGACACCTTCCCGCCCAAGCCGATCGGCGCGGTGCGGGTGCGGCTGCTCGCGAGCGACACCGTGGCCGACCTGCGCGGCCCGACGGCGTGCGAGGTGCTGCAGCCCGAAGAGGTGCAGGCCGTGATCGCCAAGCTCGGCCCCGACCCGCTCGTCGACGAAGCGACGGAGGGCCGAGACCGCTTCGTGCACGCGGCCATCAAGAAGGCCACGCCGATCGGTCTCGTGCTGATGGACCAGAACGTCGTGAGCGGCATCGGCAACGTCTACCGTGCCGAGCTGCTGTTCCGGGCCCGGCTCGACCCGCACACGCCCGCGAAGCTGGTGCCGCGCGAGACACTCGAGCAACTCTGGGGCGACTGGACCTACCTGCTCGGCGTGGGGGTGTCGACCGGTCAGATGCTGACGATGGACGGCCTCACCGACGAGCAGTACGTCAACGCCCTGGCCCGCCGCGACGACCGGCACTGGGTGTACCACCGCACCGGCAAGCCGTGCCGGGTGTGCGGCACCCCGATCGTGATGGAAATGGCGGCGGGCCGCAAGCTGTACTTCTGCCCGGTAGACCAGACTTGAGCCCATGCGCCACACGCCCACCTACGTTCTGACCGATCCCGACGAGGTCAAACGCCTCATCCGCGAGAACCCGTGGGCGACCATCGTGTCGAACACGGCGACGGGGCTCGTCGCGTCGCACTATCCGGTCGTGCTGGAAGAGACCGGCGCCGGCGTCATCTCCGTCGTCAGCCACGTCGGGCGCCCCGACGAGAAGCTGCACGAGCTCGGCGAGCACGAGATCCTCATGATCGTTCAGGGCCCGCACGGCTACGTGTCGCCGAGCTGGTACGGCAACGGCGAATTCGTTCCCACGTGGAACCACGTCACCGCCCACCTCTACGGAACGCCGGTGATCCTCAGCGACGCCGAGAACTTCGAGGTGCTCGACGATCTCGTCGACCACTTCGAGCAGCAGCTGCCCGAACCGATGAGCCTCGACCTCGACGAAGAGCAGGCGCGACGCATAGCGAAGGGAACCGTGGGCATCCGCTTCGTCGTCACGCGCTTCGACGCCCGCCTCAAGCTCAGCCAGAACAAGCCGCCCGAGGTGGTCGATCGCATCGTCGCGGCGCTGGAGACCGACGGGCCGTTCGCGTCGCCCGCCCTCGCGTCGGAGATGAAGCGGGTGCGCGGCGATGCTCCTGCGTAACCTCCGCATCTCGGGTACCGACGGCGCACTCGTCGACATCCTGCCCATCAACGGCACCATCGCCGCGATCTCCCCGGCCTCAGACAAGACGACGGGGGTCGACTTCGACGGACGGTGGGTTTCGCCCGGTCTCTGGGACAACCACGTGCACTTCAGCCAGTGGGCGCTCGTGCAGCAGCGCCTCGACGTGTCGACGGCCGCCTCCGCCCGCGAAGCCGCGGCCATGGTTGCTCGCGCGCTCGACGTCGCGGCACCCGAACCCGAACCGTTCATCGGCTACGGATTCCGAGACGCCCTCTGGAACGACGCCCCCACCGTGGAGGCGCTCGACGCCGCCGGGGGAGCGCGGCCCGTCGTGCTGGTGAGCGGCGACCTGCACACGGTGTGGCTGAACACTGCTGCGCTCTCGCTCTTCGGCCACGCCGGCCACCCCACCGGTGTGCTCGTGGAGGAAGCCGCTTTCGCCATCACCCGCCGGCTCGGCGCCGTGGCCGACGAGGTGCTCGACCGCTGGGTGGAATCGGCGTCGAAGGCCGCGGCCGCTCGCGGCGTCGTCGGCATCGTCGACCTCGAGATGACCTGGAACCTCGACACCTGGCGCCGCCGCATCGGGGCCGGCAACCGCTCGTTGCGGGTCGAGTTCGGCGTCTACGCCCAGCACCTCGAACGAGCGATCGAGCTCGGTCTGCACAGCGGGCAGAAGATCGACGACCTGCTCACGGTCGGCCCGCTCAAGCTCATCTCAGACGGTTCACTGAACACCCGCACCGCGTACTGCTTCGACGAGTATCCGGGGCTGGCGGGTGCAGAGTACCCGCAAGGGATGCTCACGCTGCCGCCCGAAGAACTGCTTCCGCTCATGCGTCGCGGGGCGGAGGCCGGTCTGCTGCCGACCGTGCACGCGATCGGCGACCACGCCAACTCCCTCGCTCTCGACGCCTTCGCCGAGATCGGCATGGGCGGGCGCATCGAGCACGCCCAACTGCTCGCCGACAGCGACCTCGCGCGTTTCGGCGAGCTCTGTGTGGTGGCGAGCGTGCAACCGGACCATGCCCTCGACGACCGCGACGTCGCCGACCACTACTGGACGGGGCGCACCGGGCGGGCCTTCGCGCTGCGCGGACTGCTCGATGCGGGTGCCACGCTGGCGATGGGGTCGGATGCCCCGGTCTCCCCGCTCGACCCGTGGAACACGGTGACGGCAGCTGTAACCCGCAGTCGCGGCGAGCGTGAGCCGTGGCATCCGGAACAGCGCATCTCCGTCGCGGAGGCCCTCGCCGCGTCGACCCGGACGTCCGTCGAGGTCGGCCAGCTCGCCGACCTCGTAATCACCGAGGTAGACCCGCTGGCGCTCGACGACGTGCGCGGCATGACGGTGTCCGCCACACTGCTCGGCGGCGGCTTCACGCACAGGACCATCTAGGCGACGGCTGTCGTTTGTTTCCAGAATGTAAAGGATTCAATACATTCTAAAACTTCATGGATCGTTCGCCCGAATCCCCCCTACTGTGGCAACACACCGAGGCGGCATGCGGCCGAATCGGGCCATCGACGGCTGCGATGCACCGTCGCTGCCACCAGGAGGATTCATGAAGTTCAGTCGGAAAGTACCGGTGGCCGCCGGGGCCATTCTGCTCCTCGGTCTCGCAGCATGTTCTGCCGGTTCCCCGAGCAGCTCGTCGTCGGACAGCGGCACGCTGGTCTATGCGGTCGGAGAGCCCGACCACCTGAGCCCGGGCCGTCAGCTCGTCGCCTTCACCCAGGTTATGAGCCTCTTCTCGCCGCTGGTT
This sequence comes from Conyzicola sp., assembly GCF_046714715.1. GTDB lineage: Bacteria > Actinomycetota > Actinomycetes > Actinomycetales > Microbacteriaceae > Conyzicola. The sequence continues at coordinate 24,423 of NZ_JBKKAD010000150.1, forward strand.
TCACTCGACGACGATAATGTCATCACCTATATCCAGGCTGAATCCGTCGAATCGGATGACGCGACGAACTGGACGATCTCACTCAGGCCGGATTGGACCTTCCAGAACGGCGAACCCGTCACCGCGCAGTCCTACGTCGACGCGTGGAACTACACCGCCTACGGCCCGAATGCGTGGGAGAACAGCGGGCAACTCGCTTCGATCGTCGGCTACGACGACCTCAACCCGGCAGACGGATCGACGCCGGCCACGGAGACCATGAGTGGTCTCGCGGTCGTGGACGACCTCACCTTCACGGTTACCCTCGATCACGCCGACAGCCAGTTCCCCTTGCAGCTCAGCCAGGCGCAGACCGGCTTCTACCCCATGCCCGAATCTGCTTACGACGACATTGACGCGTACGACCGCCAGCCCGTCGGCAACGGCCCGTTCCAGATGAACGAGGCCTGGGTCGACAACGAGGAGTTCACCGTGTCGGCCTACGACGACTACGCCGGCGATGCACCACTCGTCGACGCGGTCACATTCCGCGCCTACGCGGACATGAACACGGCGTACACCGATGTGTTGGCGGGCAACGCCGATGTGCTCTACCTCCCCACCGACAAGATGACCAGTGCCGAGGCCGACTTCGGAGACCGGCTCTACGCCTACGACGCCCCCGGTATCGATTATTTGGGGTTTCCCCTGTGGGACGATCGTTACTCGGATACCCGCGTTCGCCAGGCCATCTCGATGTCCATCGACCGGGACGCCGTGAACACCGCGATTTTCGGCGGCCTCTACGAGCCCGCTACCGCCCTCACCCCGCCGGCCATGGCGGGAACCCCCGAGGGTATCTGCGGCGAGTACTGCGAGTTTGACGCAGACGCCGGGAAGGCACTTCTCGCCGAGGCGGGCGGATTCACCGGAACGATGGAGATCGTCTTCCCGGGAGGCAACGGTTTGGACAGCCTGTATGAGGCATATGCCAACCAGATCCGCCAGAACCTGGGCGTCGATGCCGTCGCCGTCCCGACCACCGACTGGGCCGAGTACTACCAGACGCTCGTCGACTCGACCGTCGCGGGACCGCACTTCGGCCACTGGGGCGCGCTCTACCAAAGCCAGCAGAACACCCTCCGCAGCCTGTTCACCCTCGCTGGTGGCTGCAGCCTCTGCACCGGCGGGTACAACAACGCCGACGTCGACGGTCTGCTCGACACCGCCGACTCCGCCCTCACCCAGGAGGAGGCCGAGGCGGGCTACGTGGCCGTGCAGGAGCGAGTGCTCGAAGACTTCCCCATCGTGCCGACCTTCTTCAACAAGTACGCCTACGTGACGAGCGACAAGATCGCGACGCTGCCGCAGCTGTCGGGCAGCCCGGTGCTCGAGAAGATCACGCTCAACGACTGACATCACCATCGAAAGAAACCTGGTTCACGTGACATCCAGCACCACCGGTGCTCGCCTTGGCTCGGCGGAGGACATCCTCCGTCGGGCCGGGCAGGTACCCGCACGCGATTCGTTCCCGTCGATCGACGAGCTCTGGAGCCGCTTCGCCGACATCCAGTCGCGGCATCCAGACCTCGTCTCCAGCAGGCGGGTAGCGACGAGCCGCCTGGGCGAGCCGATTCTCGCTTACGAGCTCGGCTCCGGCTCGAAGAACCATCTCATCGTGGGCGGCGTCCACCCCAATGAACCGATCGGCTCGTGGACGGCCATCCATCTCGCAGAGTCGCTCGCAGACGATCCCGCCCTGCTCACGGCGCTCGATGCCCGCTGGACGATCGTGCCGAGCATCGATCCCGACGGGGCGCGGCTCAACGAGGGCTGGTTTGCAAACTCGGGCGACCGAAATTTCTACTCTCGCCGTTTTTACCGCCCGGCTCCTGAACACCAGGTCGAGTGGTCGTTTCCTTTCGCCCATAAGAAGGCGTATTTCGACCGGGTGCTGCCCGAAACCCAGGGGCTGATGCGTCTTATCGACGAAATCAAACCCGACCTCTATGTGAGCCTCCACAACGGCGAAATGGGCGGCGTGTACTACTACCTCTCCCGCCCCGTGCCCGAACTGTACGGCCTATTGCACGCCGTGCCGGCGAGTCTCGGCCTTCCGCTTGACACCGGAGAACCGGAGTCGCCCTTCCTCGAGCAGTACGCTCCTGCCATCTTCGGCACGGGGCGTCTATCCGACGCCTACGACTATCTGGAGAACTTGGGCGTGGACGCGACGACGATGACGAGCGGCTCGTCGTCGAGCGAGTACGCGCTCAAGTACGGCACGTTGTCGCTGGTGGCCGAGTTGCCCTACTGGAAACACGCCGACGCCGACGACACGACGCCGATCGACGAGAACTACGGCGCACTGCTACACCGGACCGCGGCACTGATGCGCGCGACCGGCAACACGCTTGGCGCGCTTCTCGACGCAGCGACGCCGCATCTGACGCTGGAGACACCATTCCTCCACGCTTCGCGTGTCTTCGTGCCGATGCTCGTCACCATGGCCGCGACGGATGACGCCCGGGCCGATCTGCCGGCGGCCGACCGCGCGGCCACGGTCGCGGAACGGTTCGGCTGCGAGGACATCGTCACCTGCTTCCGACTGCGCTACGGCGGCATGCTGTTGCGCGCGCTCGAATCGGAGGTGAACGCGGGTGTCGCGCCCGCCGAGGTGCACCGCCTTGCACGCGAACTCGACGGCGTGTACGCGCGCTGGCAGACCGAAGCCGCGGCGGCGAACACGGCCGTGGTCATCCCGATCGCGACGCTGGTCGGCGTGCAGTTTGGAGCTGTCCTCGCGGCTGCCTCCCACGTCGGCGGGTTGCTCGACACGGAAGACGGCGTATGAAGCTCGCTCTCGCTCTCGCCGGGCGCATCGGCGGTCTCGCCATCGTGTTCTTCGGCGTGACCTTCCTCATCTACGTGATGGTGTTCTCGCTTCCGGGTGATCCGATCAGGGCACTCGCGGGCGACCGTCCCCTCACAGATGCCACGATCGCGACGCTGCGCGCCCGGTATCACCTCGACGAGCCGCTGTTGCAGCAGTACCTCCGGTACATTGGCGGACTGTTCCGGGGCGACTTCGGCGTGAACTTCGACGACCGCCAGGTGAGTGAACTCATGGCGTCGCGGTGGCCGGTAACGATCACGCTCGCCCTCACCGCGTGGGTCATCGAGATCGTGGTCGGAATCGCACTCGGCATCGTGTCGGCACTGCGGAGAGGCACGCTCGTCGACAAGGGCATCCTCGCGACCACCATCCTTACGAGCGCCATCCCGGTGTTTGTCGTCGGGGTGGCGGCGCAGCTCGTGTTCTCCGTGCGGCTCGAATGGTTCCCCGTCGCGGGCTCGACGGCAGGCTGGCCCACGTCGTACATCTTGCCCGCACTCGTCATCGCCGCCTTCGGGCTCGCGTCGGTCTCCCGGCTCATGCGGTCGTCCGTCATCGACAACCTGGGTGCGGACTACGTGCGAACGGCGACGGCCAAGGGCCTCGGCGACCGGCGCATCATCGGTGTGCACGTTATGCGCAACTCGCTCATCCCCGCCGTTACCTTCCTCGCGACCGACCTCGGCTACCTTCTCGGCGGCACCGTCATCATCGAGGGCATCTTCAACCTGCCGGGTGTCGGCAATCTGCTGTTCCAAGCAATCAAGACGCACGAGGGGCCGACGGTCGTGGGCATCTCCACCTCACTCATCCTGATCTTCCTCCTGACCAGCCTTGTGGTCGACGCCATCCATGCCCTGCTCGACCCGAGAGTGCGCCAATGACCGACTCCTTTGCCAACATTTCGGCCTCCGGCCTCACCGGCCCCCCGCTGCGGCGCAACCCGTGGCGCGGCCTCCTGACGCGGATCTCGTTTTGGCTCCCCGCGGGCACCCTGGCGTTGCTCTGCGTGATCGCGCTGTTCCCCGCGCTTTTCGCCGGCCTGTTCGGAAACGGCGACCCGCGCGTGTGCGACCTCGGCTCGAGCGGTCGCGCGCCGACCGACGGTCATCCGTTCGGATTCGACCTGCAAGGGTGCGACGTCTACGCGAACGTCATCTACGGAACCCAGGCCTCGATTTCCATCGGCGTGTTGACGACCGTGCTCGCGGTTCTCATCGCCATCGTCGTGGGCACCCTGGCCGGTCTGTACGGCGGCGCGCTGGACTGGGTACTCTCTCGCGTGACCGACGTCTTCCTCGGCTTCCCCTTCCTGCTCGGTGCGGTTGTGGTACTCAACACGATCGGCGACCGGTCTGTGCTCTCGATTTCTCTCGTGCTAGCGATGCTCGGGTGGGGCACGATGGCGCGCATCGTGCGGGGTTCCGTGCGTTCCGTGCGGGGTGCGGATTTCGTGCTCGCCGCGCGCACTATGGGTCTCGGGTCCTGGCGCGTGATCACGAAGTACGTCCTGCCGAACTCGCTGGCGCCGCTCTTCGTCGTAGCCACAATCACCGTCGGTGCCACAATCGTGGCCGAAAGCTCGCTCACGTTCCTCGGCATCGGCTTGAAGGCGCCGTCGATCTCGTGGGGTCTGCAGCTCTCCCGGGCTGCCTCGCAGTTCCAGAACAGTCCACACCTACTCATATTCCCGGCCACGTTCCTCGCGGTGACGGTTCTGAGCATCATCACCCTGGGCGACAGTCTGCGCGCCGCCCTAGACCCGCGTCGTCAGCAGTAGCAGACTTCCCAACGAAAGTGAACACCATGACCAACCCCGCCGTCGACGCTCTCACGTCGGTCTTGCCCTACATCGACTCCTGGCTCGAATACCGCGCGTGGAAGACGCGCACCCCCGGTGTGCAGGCCGCTGTCTACTTCGACGGCGCCCTGCAGTTTTCGAAGGCGTACGGCTTCGCCGACGTAGAGAACGGTGTCGCACTGACATCCGACCACCTTTTCCGGATCGCTTCGCACTCGAAGACCTTCACCGCGACGGCCATTCTGCAACTGTTCGAGGCGGGCGAGCTGCGACTCGACGACCCCGCGGGAAAGTTCGTACCCGCGCTCGTCGAGGCCGGCTCGCCTGTGGCCGACGTCACCGTGCGTGAGTTGCTCGAACACTCAGCGGGAGTCATCCGAGACGGCCTCGATGGAGACTACTGGCAGTACGTCCGCGCCTTCCCCGATCAGGCGGAACTCGTTGCGATCATCATCGAAGGCGGCGATAAGGCTCTTCCCGGCGAGGGGTTCAACTACACCAATGTCGGCTACTCGCTGCTCGGCCTCATCGTGGCCGCCGCGAGCGGACGCAGCTACAACGACTACGTCACGGTAGAGATCGTCGACCGGCTCGGCCTGAAGAACACCGGTCCTGAGCTCGACGCCCTCCGAGCAGACGAGTATGCACGCGGGTACACCGGCTTCCACACGGCGCTCGATCGCCGTCCCGTCGACCACGTCGACACCCGCGCCATGGCCGCTGCGACCGGCTTCTATGGAACGGCCGAAGATCTCGTGCACTACTTCGCGGCGCATTTTCCGGGCGACGAGCGCCTGGTGAAAGACTCCAGCAAGCGGATGCAACAGCGCGAGCAATGGCTCAGCGATGCGGCGACGCCCGGTGCCGCGCACTACGGACTCGGCATGATCATCGAGCGCATCGGCGACCATCGTGTTGTTGGGCATTCGGGCGGCTACCCCGGCCACATCACCCGCAGCCTGTTCGACCCGGCCGCGGGTCTCGCGATCTCGGTGCTCACCAATGCGGTCGACGGTCCGGCCGCCGAACTGTCGAACGGCGTGCTGCGTCTCATCGACGCCGCTCTCGTGCAAGCCCCGGCGCTCTCGCTCGCGGCGCCCGCAACGGCGCGCACCGATATCCCCTCGACACGGTTCACCGGGCGGTTCGCCAACATGTGGGGTGTGCTGGACGTCGTGCAGCTCGGCGAGCGGCTCGTGTCGCTGCACCCTGGCAGCCCGAACCCGCTCGACGGCCTCGACGAGCTCGAAATTGTCGACGAGAACACGCTACTCATTCGCAAGGGCAGCGGCTTCGGTTCGGTGGGCGAACGCATGATCTACGAGTTCGACGCCGACGGCGCGGTGCTATCGCTGCGCGGTAGCGGAGGCATGAGTCTCTGGCCGCTCGGCGCACTGGGAGAGGCCCACCCGCTGACATAGGCTGGCCGGAGATCACTGAGGAGACGTCATGACAGATCACGATGTGCCCGCGCCGGGCGAGGATATCGATGCCGACGAACAGCGTCGTCGCGCCTACGCCGACGAATTCGGCGCTCTGCTCTCGAGCGCGGGCTCGCCCACCATGGACGGCAGGGTGCTGGGATACCTCATGATCATGCAACAGCCCTTCATCTCGTCGGGTGACCTCGGTGCTGTGCTCAACGCGAGCGCCGGATCGGTATCGACGAGTACCCGTCGCCTGCTCGATATCGGTTACATCAAGAGGCACGTCGTTCCCGGT
>NZ_JBKKAD010000151.1:0-11694 GCF_046714715.1 Conyzicola sp.
GGTGGGACGCCGGCCGCGGAGATCGATCGTCTGGATCAAGGCCCGTCCATGCTACGGGCGCTCCCGGACCGCGGAGTGCCAGCGCCGTGGAATGTCAGCGCTGTGGAAATGCCAACACCGCGGACAGGGTTGACTGGTGGTGTGGAACCGCACATCGTCGATGACCTCTCCGCGTTCAAGCTGGCGTTCCGTCGGCACGCCGCGGGGGTCGCCGTGGTGACGGCACGCACCCCCGACGGCACGCCGGTCGGCTTCACGGCGACCTCACTCGCCTCGCTCGCCGCGGTGCCGCCGCTCGCGACCTTCAACATGGCGCGCATCTCCACCGCCTGGCCGGCCGTCGAGGGCACGACGCACGTCATCATCCATCTGCTCGGCGTCCGCAATCGTGTGCTTGCCGACCGACTCTCGGGGCCGCACGACGAGCGATTCGCCGGCGATCACTGGGCACCGGGACCGCTCGATCTGCCGCTGCTGAAGGACGTTCCCGCCTGGATGCTCGGTCGGATCGTCGAGCGGGTCCCGGTCGCCGACAACGCGGTCGTCGTCGTTCAGATCGAAGACGGCGGACTCGGGGTGGATGACGACGCGCTGCTGTACCACGAGCGCACGTACATGAAGCCGGGCGGGCTGGGCTAGCTGCTAGCTGCTAGCTGCTCGCTGCTCGACCGCGAATGAGCCGTTTCCGGCCGCATGACGCATCCGCGGCGGGCTCAAAGGGCCGGAACCGCGTCATCCGCGTCGGAGGCCGTGCCGTGCCAGTCGCGCGGCAAGCTCCCGCCGATCGGCGATCGTTTCCCAGTCGAGACGCTCGAACGACCTCATGACGCGTCGCAGCCGGTCTTCGCGCTGCTTCTCCTGCCAGAGCAGCTCGTCGACGGGCACGCCCTTCTGGAAGTGGCGGTTCGGTCCGTACTTGGCCTTGCCGTCGATCTCCACGACGAGGTCGAGTTCGCGCCAGTAGAAATCCGCGTATCCGATCAATCCTTGTGCGTCGAAGAACGGCACCTGCAGCTCGGGCGGTGGCAGCTTCAGGGCGTGGAACTGCACCCGGCCGAAGGACTCCGCCGGGGAGCCCGCTCCCCCGTCGGCGAACTCGACGGCCCGACGCCCGCGAACGATGCCGCGGTACGGTGCGAGTTCAGCAGTCAGTCGCAAGAGTTCGACCTTCGACACGAGCGGGATACCGAGGCCCCACCGCGGCTCACCCTCGCGTTCCGGACGAAGCGCGTGATCGATCATGGCGACAGCCCGCACGAACGATGACGTGCACGCGACGTCGACGAGGGTTCGCTCGAGCGAGCTGACCGTTACGCCGTCGATCTCCGTGCCGTTCGGGTCGATGCCCAGGCTATGCCGCAAGATGCCGCGACGGGAGGTCCCGCCCGCCGCGGGTGCCACGAGCTCGTGAACCCGGTTCGGCCACGGCCCGATCGACGGCAGCCGGTACATCGCTGCGGCGGAGTCGTGCGAGAACTGCGCTCCTGGCTTCGAGCGCAACGCCGAAGCCCGGACGAGTGCGCGGTGTTGCTCGTCGGCATCAAGTCGGCTCCACTCCGCACGGCGCATGTACACGCCGTGCGCCACTCGCGTGAAGACACCCGCTGCGAATTGCTTGCGCAGGAGACGGTCGGAGCCGAGGAGCTCGGCCTCACTGCTGACGATGAGGGCGGGGAGATTCGACATGGGCCCAGCGTGACGCGGTCGCGCCCCGCTGCGAGTCGCGCCCGCACACCGGTGGACAACGTCGCCCTGTGCGCACGTGCCGCGGCATGCCGCCGCGCCCGTAGATGACGCGTTTCCGGCCGAATGAGCCGCCCGCGGCGGGCTCATTTGGCCGAAAGCGGCTCATCTGCGGCGGTGGCGCTACACCAGGCAGCCGGGGCCGAGCAGACTCTTCAGCTCGCCGAAGAAGTCGCCCGTGGTCTGCACCGAGTAGGGCACCTCGTAGATGCGGCCGGTGTCGCCCTTGGTCAGGCGCAGGCGCACCTCGCCGTCGCCCTTGTGGCGCAGCAGCATCTCTTTGAGCGCACGGATCGTCGGCGGCGTCGCCCGGGTGTCGGGCAGCGAGATCATGATCGATCCGGCGACCCCGCCCTGGCCGAGTTCGGGCACCATGAGGCTCGAGCCGTGCAGGTTCATACCGTCGTCGCGCAGGCTCACCCGGCCGCGGATGACCACCACGGAGTCGTTCACGAGTTCGGGGGCGAACTCCTGGTAGGCCTTGCCGAGGAACATCACGTCGATCTGGGCGCCGAAGTCCTCCACCGAGATGATGCCGTACTGGTTGCCCGAGTTCTTGGCGACGCGGTGCTGCACGCTCGTGATGAGTCCGGCGACGGTGACGTGTTCGCCGTCGCCCGCGACCTCGCCCGCGAGCAGGTCGGTGATCGTGGCGCTCGCGTGCTTGGCGAGGGCGACCTCCAGCCCGGCGAGCGGGTGGTCGGAGACGTACAGGCCGAGCATCTCGCGCTCGAACGCCAGCTTGTCGCGCTTGGCCCACTCGGGGCGGTCGGGAACCTTCGAGGTCTGCTGCGGCTCGTCGAACAGGCTGTCGAAGTCGAACCCCGCCTGGCCCGTGGCCTCGGTGCGCTTGACGTTGACCGAACCGTCGACGGCGTCCTCGTGGATCTCGAGCAGCGCGCGGCGGGTCGACCCGAGCGAGTCGAACGCTCCGGCCTTGATGAGCGACTCGACGGTGCGCTTGTTGGTGACCTGCAGCGGCACCTTGGCGAGGAAGTCGTGGAACGACTCGAAGCGACCCTTGGCCTCGCGTGCGGCGCGGATTCCCTCGACGACGTTCGCGCCGACGTTGCGCACAGCGCCGAGGCCGAAGCGGATGTCGCCGATGCCGGTGGCACCCTCGGCGGTCGGCACGGCGGTGAAGTCGACAAACGACTCGTTCACGTCGGGCGCCAGCACCTTGATGCCCATGCGACGGCACTCGTTGAGGTACATGCCGAGCTTGTCTTTCGAGTCGCCGACGCTCGTGAGCAGCGCCGCCATGTACTCGGCGGGGAAGTTGGCCTTGAGGTAGGCCGTCCAGTAGCTGAGCACGCCGTAGCCCGCCGAGTGCGCCTTGTTGAAGGCGTAGTCGGCGAACGGCATGAGGGTGTCCCACAGCACCTTGACGGCGGCGGCGCTGTAGCCGTTGCCGACCATGCCGGCCTCGAAGTCGGCGAACTGCTTGTCGAGCTCGCTCTTCTTCTTCTTACCCATGGCGCGGCGCAGCACGTCGGCCTGACCGAGCGAGAACCCCGCGACCTTCTGCGCGACGAACATCACCTGCTCTTGGTAGACGATGAGGCCGTAGGTGATGCCGAGGCTCTCGCGCAGCGGCTCTTCGAGCTCGGGGTGGATCGCCTCGATCGCCTGCAGGCCGTTCTTGCGCAGCGCGTAGTTGGTGTGCGAGTTCATGCCCATGGGGCCCGGGCGGTAGAGCGCGATGACGGCCGAGATGTCTTCGAAGCTGGTGGGCTTGAGCTGCTTGAGCAGGGCGCGCATCGGCCCGCCGTCGAGCTGGAACACGCCCAGCGTGTCACCCCGGGCGAGCAGGTCGTAGGTCTTCTGGTCGGCATCGAGGTCGAGGTCTTCGATCACGAGCTTCGAGCCCGTGTTCTTCTCGATCATCTTGAGCGCGTCTTCGATGATCGTCAGGTTGCGGAGACCGAGGAAGTCCATCTTGATGAGACCGAGGTCTTCGAGCGGCGGCTGGTCGAACTGGGTGATGATGGCGCCGTCGTCTTCGCGCTTCATGATCGGCAGCACGTCGAGGAGCGGCTCCGCCGACAGGATGACACCTGCCGCGTGCACTCCCCACTGGCGCTTGAGGTTCTCGATGCCGAGCGCGGTCTCGAAGACCTTTGCGGCCTCCATGTCGGTCTCGATGACCGCCCGGATGTCGCTCGCCTCTTTCCAGCGGGGCGCATCCTTGTTCATGATGTCGCCGAGGGCGATGTCTTTGCCCATGATGGCCGGCGGCATCGCCTTGGTCAGCTTCTCGCCCACCGAGTACGGCATACCGAGCACGCGCGAGGAGTCTTTCAGCGCCTGCTTCGCCTTGATGGTGCCGTAGGTGACGATCTGCGCCACGCGGTCGTCGCCGTACTTGTCGGTGACGTAGCGGATGACCTCGCCGCGGCGCCGGTCGTCGAAGTCGACGTCGACGTCGGGCATGGAGACGCGGTCGGGGTTGAGGAAGCGCTCGAAGATGAGGCCGTGGGCCAGGGGGTCGAGCTCGGTGATGCCCATGGCGTAGGAGGCCATCGAGCCTGCCGCCGAGCCACGGCCGGGCCCGACGCGGATGCCCTGCTGCTTCGCCCAGGTGATGAAGTCGGCGACCACCAGGAAGTAGCCGGGGAACCCCATCTGCGTGATGACGTCGACCTCGTACTTGGCCTGCGCGAGGTGGGCCTCCGACGGCGCGTTGTGGAAGCGGCGCATCATGCCGGCCGCGACCTCTTTCTCGAACCAGCTGGCCTCGGTCTCGCCCTCGGGCACGGGGAAGCGCGGCATGAGGTCGCGGTGCTCGAAGTTGACCTCGCACCGCTCGGCGATGAGCAGCGTGTTGTCGCAGGCCTCGGGGTGGTCACGGAACAGGTGGCGCATCTGCGCGGCCGACTTGAGGTAGAACTCGTCGGAGTCGAACTTGAACCGGTTCGGGTCGTCTAGGGTCGACGCCGACTGCACGCAGAGCAGGGCCGCGTGCGCCGTGGCGTCGTGGGCGTGGGTGTAGTGCAGGTCGTTGGTCGCGACGAGCGGCAGGTCGAGATCTTTCGCGAGCCGGAACAGGTCTTCCATGGTGCGGCGCTCGATGTCGATGCCGTGGTCCATGACCTCGGCGAAGAAGTTGCCTTTGCCGAAGATGTCTTGATAGTCGGATGCGGCCTGCCTGGCCTCCTCGTACTGCCCGAGCCGCAGGCGGGTCTGCACTTCCCCACCCACGCAGCCGGTGGTCGCGATGATGCCCTTGCCGTACCGGCTGAGCAGCTCGCGGTCCATGCGCGGCTTGAAGTAGAACCCCTCGATCGACGCGAGCGACGACAACCGGAACAGGTTGTGCATGCCCTCGTTGTTCTCGGAGAGCAGGGTCATGTGGGTGTATGAACCCGAACCGCCGACGTCGTCTTGATTCTGGTGCTGGCCGCCCCAACGCACGCGCGTGCGGTCGCCGCGGGCCGTGCCGGGGGTGATGTACGCCTCGGTGCCGATGATCGGCTTGACGCCGTTGGCCGTGGCCTGTTTCCAGAAGTCGTAGGCGCCGAACATGTTGCCGTGGTCGGTCATGGCGATCGCGGGCATGCCTTCGGCCGCCGCGGCCTTCATCAGCGGGCCGACACGCGCCGCGCCGTCGAGCATCGAGTACTCGCTGTGAACGTGCAGGTGAACGAATGAATCGTTACTGGGCAAAACAACTCCGACTAGAAGAGAACGACGGACGATCGGGAGGGGTTAAGCCTAAGCCTCACGGAGGACATCGAGGGCGTGCTGCAGGTCGTCCGGGTAGCGGGATTCGAACCGCACGCGCTCGCCCGTGCCCGGGTGGGTGAACTCGAGCTTCATGGCGTGCAGCCACTGCCGGGAGAGCCCCAGCCGGGCGCTGATGGTGGGGTCGGCGCCGTACATCGCGTCGCCGACACACGGATGACGCTGCGCCGCCATGTGCACGCGGATCTGGTGGGTGCGTCCCGTCTCCAGGTGCACCTCCAACAGCGATGCGCTGGGGAAGGCCTCGAGCGTCTCGTAGTGCGTGACGGACGGTTTGCCGTCGGCCGTGATGGCGAACTTCCACGAGCTACCGGGGTGGCGGCCGATCGGCGCGTCGACGGTTCCGGCGAGGGGGTCGGGGTGGCCCTGAACGACGGCGTGGTAGATCTTCTCGACCTCGCGGTCGTGGAACTGACGCTTCAACTCGGTGTAAGCGCGCTCCGACTTGGCGACGACCATGAGGCCGCTCGTGCCCACGTCGAGCCGGTGCACGATGCCCGCGCGCTCGGAGGCTCCCGACGTGGAGATGCGGAAGCCGGCTCCGGCCAGGGCGCCGAGCACCGTAGGGCCGGTCCAGCCGACCGAGGGGTGCGCGGCGACACCGACGGGCTTGTCGATAACCACGAAGTCGTCGTCGTCGTAGACGATGCCGAGGTCGGTGACCACGACGGGCACGACCTCGGGGGCGTGCTTGTCCTCCCACGACACCTCGAGCCACGCGCCGTCCTGCAGCCGGTCGGACTTTCCGAGAACGACTCCGTCGGCGGTCACTCCCCCGGCTTCGGCGACCTCGGCGGCGAACGTGCGCGAGAACCCGAGCAGCTTGGCGATGGCGGCGTCGACGCGCTGGCCGACGAGACCGTTGGGTACGGGAAGGCTACGGGTTTCCATTACGAGACATCCATCGACGTGGCATCCGACATATTCTTCTGCGGCACAGCCGCGGGCCTGCCCGACAACGGCACCCCGCGCACGGTGAGGATGATGAAGACTCCCATGCTTGCGACGATGGCGATGTCGGCGACGTTGAAGATCGCCGGGAAATACTGCACCTGGATGAAGTCGATCACGTGGCCGACGCCGAAGCCGGGCTCGCGGAAGAGACGGTCGGTGAGGTTGCCCAGGTTGCCTCCGAGCAGCAGGCCGAAGAGCGCGGCCCACGCGAGCGAGCGGATGCGCGGGGCGAAGACGATGATGAAGAGGGCGACGGCGGAGGCGATGATCGCGAAGATCCACGTGCTTCCGCTGCCCAGCGAGAACGCCGCGCCCGCGTTCTTCACGAAGTAGAACTGCACGAGGTGGCCGATGACCTCGACGGGCTGGCGTTCGGTGAGGTTCTCGACGACCAGGAATTTCGCGAGCTGGTCGACCGCATAGACGCACACAGCAACGAGGGCCAGCACACCGACGGCCAGTAATCTGACCTTCGGCGCACTGGCCTCCGTGGCGGTGCTAGTTGGTGCCGGCAAAACCCGTGAAGTTAGCGGCGTTCGGCGAGGCGTAAGCCGCCGACGAGCCGTTCGAGTTGCCGATAGCGTTCGTCGAGTCGAGCTCGCGCAGCTGGCCCTCGATGTAGCTCTTCAGCTTCAGGCGGTAGTCGCGCTCGAAGTTGCGGAGCTCCTCGACCTTGCCCTCGAGCTGCTGGCGCTCCTGCTCGAGCTGCTGGCGTTCCTGCTCGATGGTCGCGAGCTGGGCACGCTGGGCGGCCTCGGCTTCGGCGGCGGCTGCACGCTGTGCGACCTCCGCCTCGGCGGCGGCTGCACGCTGTGCGGCCTCGGCCTCCTGGATGACGCGGGTGGCCTCTTCGTGGCCTTCGGCGATGAGTGCGTCGCGCTTCTCGACACCCTCACGCACGTGCTCCTCGTGCAGGCGACGAGCGAGCTGCAGGAGGTTGTTCGTGTTGTTGGGGTCGACCGACGTGTCGGGGGCCGCGTACGACGCGGCCACCGGCTGTGCGGCGAACTGCGGGGCGGGCGCCTCGACGGGTGCCTCGGGCTGGCTGACCGGCTCGGGCTGGCTGAACGACTCGGAGGGAGCCGACTGGGCCGAACCCTGGCTGCGCTGGAGCTCGTTGATGCGCGAGTCGCTCGCGATCAGACGCTGGCGGAGTTCTTCGTTCTCCTGATTGAGACGTCGGAGTTCGACCACTACCTCGTCGAGGAAATCGTCGACCTCATCCTGGTCGTACCCTTCGCGGAACTTCGTTGGTTGGAACCGCTTGTTGACTACGTCTTCGGGAGTCAAAGCCATATCCGTCACCTCTAAAACTTTCTCAAACTGAACGTAACGTTTAGCTAACGCTACCAATACTTCACGGGAGCTTAGGTCGCCCCAGATTGGTCACTATCGAGCTGATCAACGCTCTCCAGAGTACATGTGCGGGGCTAATTGATAAATCCCGCGACGATATAGCTGAGGATGATCGTGGCGATGAGCACGATGCTCCAGGAAAAGTCGATCTGGATGCCGCCGGCGCGCAGTGGCGGCACGATTTTGCGAACGGCTTTCACCGGAGGATCGGTGATCGTGTAGGCCAATTCGGCCAGCACGAGCACGAATCCACGCGGCCGCCACTCTCGCGCGAGCATGGCCACGAGGTCGAGCACGAAGCGGGCCCACATCACGACGACGAAAATATTGAGCGCGACATAGAGGATCGTCGCGATTACCGAAACACCGTTCACTGGGCCATCACATGCTTGGCGGGCGCACCTGCGTTGTCACCAACACAGGCTCGCGCCCGGAAATCGGAGATCACTGCTGCGAGAAGAAGGATGCTTCGACGTCGGTCTCGGCCTCGGCGTGATCGCCGCTCACAACGACGTGGGCGGGAGAGAGCAAGAAGACCTTGCCCGTCACACGTTCGATCTTTCCATACAGACCCTGAGAGAGCCCGCTCGCGAAGTCGACCAGACGGCGGGCGTCGGGCTCGCTCATCTGCGACAGGTTGATGATGACGGGGATGCCCTCGCGGAAGTTCTCCGCGATCATCTGCGCGTCTTTGTAGTGCTGGGGGTGAACCGTGAGGATCTCGTTCATGTCTGCGGGTCCTGCCTGGCGTGCGGCCGTCGGGCGGCGCAGCGGGGTAACGGGGGCGCGATTCTGGGTCGGCGCGTTGTTCGAGGCGGCCTGTGGGGCGCCGTTGTGCGAGGCAGCGGTGTTGTGGGCTGCGGGTGCGGCTGGTGCACTCGGCTGCGCTGCTTCGTAGTCGTATTCTTCGTCAGCGAGGCCAAGGTAAACCATGGTCTTGCGCAGTGGGTTGGCCATTGTGTTCCTCCGGTGATAGCTCCTGCTGCCAGATTAACCGGCGACCGGCCGGTTTCCCGTGATTGCCGTGCCGATGCGTAGGTGTGTCGCGCCCTCGAGCACGGCGGCGCGGAAGTCGCCCGACATCCCCATGGAGAGATCCGTGGCATCCGGGGCCAGGGCCCGAAGCCGCTCGCCGAGCTCACGCACACGCGCGAATTCGGCGCGCGGGTCGGAATCGAGCGGAGCGACCGCCATCAGACCGCGAAGCCGGATGCCGTCGGTCGCGAGAACGGATTCGGCGAACGATTCGAGATCGGCCGGCCGCACTCCCCCGCGCGCCTGGTCGTCGGTGAGGTTGAGCTGGATGAAGGCGTCGACGCCGGTGCCCGGCTCGAGCGCGTTGCCGAGTGCCGTCACGAGCGACGAGCGGTCGAGCGAGTGGATGGCGCTCGCGAACGCCAGAACCGCGCGGGCCTTCTTGCTCTGCAGCTGGCCGATGAAGTGCCAGGAGAGGGCGAGGTCGGCCAGTTTCGCGGCCTTCTCGCTCGCCTCCTGCTGGCGGTTCTCGCCCACGTCGGTGACACCGAGGGCGGCGAGCTCGCGAACGAGGCTCGCGGGGTGGAACTTGGTGACGACGATGGTCGTCACGTCGCTCTCGGCGCGGCCTGCCTCGCGCACGGCGTCAGCCACTGCTGAGCGCACGAGCGCGAGGCGGTCGGCGAGAGGCGGGGCGGACTGCACCTACTTGAGGAAGTCCGGGATGTCGAGGTCGTTGCTCTCGTCGTCGTCGAAGGTGCGGTCGACGGGGGCCGACGGCACGCTCTCGGGCTCGGGAGTCCAGGCCGTGGCCTCGGGGCGCGACTCGGTGGGGGCTGCGGCGGGAGCGACCGGCTGGCCGGCCTCCGCCGCGACGAAGGTGGCGCGTTTCGACTCGAGGGCCTTCGGGGCGGGCTCGCCGCCGTCGAAGCCGGCCGCGATGACGGTGACCCGCACCTCGTCGCCTAGCGTGTCGTCGATCACGGCGCCGAAGATGATGTTCGCCTCGGGGTGTACGGCCTCCTGGATGAGGCGGGCCGCGTCGTTGATCTCGAAGATACCGAGATTCGAGCCGCCCTGGATCGAGATGAGCACACCGTGGGCGCCGTCGATCGACGCCTCGAGAAGCGGGCTGGCGACCGCGAGTTCCGCCGCTTTGATCGAGCGGTCGGCGCCGCGGGCGGAACCGATGCCCATGAGGGCCGAGCCCGCGCCCTGCATGACCGACTTGACGTCGGCGAAGTCGAGGTTGATGAGGCCTGGGGTGGTGATGAGGTCGGTGATGCCCTGCACACCGGCGAGCAGCACCTGGTCGGCCGTGGCGAACGCCTCGAGCATGCTGATGCCGCGGTCGCTGATCTCGAGCAGGCGGTCGTTGGGAACGACGATGAGGGTGTCGACCTCGTTCTTGAGGGTGGAGACACCGATCTCGGCCTGCGATGCGCGGCGCTTGCCCTCGAAGCCGAAGGGCTTCGTGACGACACCGATGGTGAGTGCGCCGATCGACTTGGCGATGCGTGCGACGACGGGGGCGCCGCCGGTTCCGGTTCCGCCGCCCTCGCCCGCGGTGACGAAGACCATGTCGGCCCCGGCGAGGGCCTCTTCGATCTCTTCCGCATGGTCTTCGGCGGCGCGACGGCCGACCTCGGGGTCGGCTCCGGCGCCGAGACCGCGGGTGAGTTCGCGTCCGACGTCGAGCTTGACGTCGGCGTCACTCATCAGCAGGGCCTGTGCGTCGGTGTTGATGGCGATGAATTCAACGCCCCGCAGACCGAGCTCGATCATGCGGTTGACGGCGTTGACGCCGCCGCCGCCTATGCCGACGACCTTGATCACGGCTAGGTAGTTTTGGTTTGATGTCACGTCCGGCCTCCGCTGGAAATCAGTACCGAAACTCTCAACCTCTACTTGAGGTCTAAAGTTATACTCAGTTTATCTTTTACTGCTCTGAGGGTAGGTCGGGCCCTCGGCGACGCGGTGTAGGACTCCCAGCGTGTCGTAAACAATCGCGCCGCGAACGACGGATGATCCGTAAACGAATCTATTTCGGGGTGACCACGACGCTGCCGGGGGCCGACACGTCGTATTCGACCTTGGCCGCGGCATCCTCGTGGGCGACCATCGCGGCCAGCACCCTGGCCTTGTAGGCCGAGTTCTCGGAACTGCCCCAGACCACGGTCTGCCCGACACCGCGCAACGAGAACGTCACGTTGTCCTTCGTCGTGGCCGAGATGGTGTCGACCTGCGGCAACAGCTCGGGGGGAAGCGCGAGCAGCACCTCGATGACCGAGGCGAACGCCGCGCTCTTCACTCCCTGGTCGCCGATGCTGATGACCGGCACGCCGTCGGGGCGGGTCGTGCTCGACTGCACCACGACGCCGGCGGGATCGAGCAGCTCGAACTCGGGACCGTTCACCACGGCCGCCACGGGCGCCCGTTCGACGATGTGGATGAGAAGCGTGTCCGGCGGCACCATCTCGGTGACGTAGCTGCGGATGAGCGGGAACTTGGCGAGCTCGTCGGTGATGTCGTCGTAGTCGATGAGGGCGAGCGGGGTGCCCAGCTGCGAGTCCACGGCGTTCACGACCTCCTGCGCGTCGACGCGGGCGGTGCCGTCGACCGAGACCGTTCGCAGGGCGAGCAGCGGCGAGTAGATCGCGACGGCGAGCACACCGACGAGCACCACGGCCACGAGGGAGAGCGAGATCCACACCCGACGCCGGCTGCGCGACCGGCGGGTGAACCGCTTGACCTCGCCGCGCTCGAACTTGCGGCGGGCTCGCGCGGCTCGCGCCAGCTCGCGGCGGGCCTCACGCTCGGTGCTGGCGGCGGTGGGCTGCTTGGCGGCCTTGGGCGCGCGCTCGGGCTTCGTGCGGGGCTCGCGCGGCTCGCGCTCGGGGAAGAGACGCTTCGGCTCGCGCG
>NZ_JBKKAD010000152.1:0-3401 GCF_046714715.1 Conyzicola sp.
GCCCGCTCGCCCGAATGTGACGGTTGCCTACGCTAAATGACGCAATGCTCAGGGAGTTGCCCCGGCGCTGACGGCGGCGTAGCGTGCGAAGAAACACCCGGTCAACGACGACAGGAGATTCACGATGGACTCGACCTTTCAGACGCTATCCGTGGCCGCGATCCTCAAGGAATCCGCCGAGCGCACGCCCGACCGCATCGCGATCGCGGTCGGCGACGACGAGATCAGCTACGCCCGGCTCTGGGATGAGACCCGCAGCTACGCCGGCGCGCTGCGCGCCAGGGGGGTCAAGCCCGGCGACGCGGTGGGTGTGCTGATCCCGAACGTCGCCGACTTCCCCCGCGTGTACTACGCGGTGCTGAGCCTCGGCGCCGTGGTGGTGCCCGTGCACGCGCTGCTCAAGGCCGACGAGATCGAGTACGTTCTGCGCGACTCGGGCGCGAGCATCCTGATCTGCGCCGCACCGCTGCTCGCGGAGGGCGAATGGGGCGGCGCGCTCGCCGGCGTTCCGGTGTTCTCGGTGCTCGCCCCCGGCGCCATCGCGGGAGTGCCGCAGCTCGAGGAGCTCGCCGCCGAGGCCGAACCGATCGAGAGCTACATGCCGCGGTCGCCCTCGGATCCCGCGACGATCCTCTACACGAGCGGCACGACCGGTAAACCGAAAGGGGCGCTCGGCACCCACCTCGCGCTCGTCGAGCAGACCAACACCCTGCTGCTGAACACCTTCGACCTGACCGCGGAAGACACCGTGCTCGGCTGCCTGCCGCTCTTCCACACCTTCGGGCAGACCTGCGCGCTCAACACGTCCATGCGCGCCGGCGCCAAGGTCGTGTTGCTTCCCAAGTTCAGCGGCGACGCTGCCCTGCGCGCCCTCATCGACAGCGAGTGCACGATCATGATGGGCGTGCCGACGATGTACATCGCGCTGCTCGAGGCCGCCAAGAACACCGACGAGCGCCCGAACCTGCGGTACGCGGTCTCGGGCGGCGCCTCCCTGCCGCTCGCGGTGATCGAGCGCTTCCGGGAGGTCTTCGGCGTCGAGATCTACGAGGGCTACGGTCTGACCGAGACGTCGCCGGTCGCCAGCTTCAACCACGTCGGCCGCGAACCACGGGCAGGAAGCGTGGGCCAGGCCATCTGGGGCGTCGACGTGGAGATCGCCCAGAGCGACCTCGACGACCGCGTCGAGCTGCTGCCCCGCGGGGAGCTGGGCGAGATCGTCATCCGCGGCCACAACCTGATGTCGGGCTACCTGAACCTGCCCGCGGAATCGGCCCGCGCGGTCGTCGACGGCTGGTTGCGCACCGGCGACCTCGGCACAAAAGACGCCGACGGCTACCTGTGGATCGTCGACCGGAAGAAAGACATGGTCGTGCGCAACGGCTACAACGTCTACCCGCGCGAGGTCGAAGAGGTGTTGAGCGGGCACCCCGACGTGTCGAGTGTGGCCGTGTTCGGCGTCGCCGACGAGGCCCACGGCCAAGAGGTGATGGCCTGCGTCGTGCTCACCGCCGACAGCGAGCTCGAAGCGGATGCGCTGGTCGAGTGGGCGAAGGAGAAGCTCGCCGCCTACAAGTACCCGCGTCGCATCGAGATCGTGGAGTCCTTGCCCCTCGGCGCGAGCGGCAAGGTGCTGAAAAGAGAGCTCGTGGCGCAGTACGAGGGCGAGACGGCGGAGGAGGAACGCGAGTCGAGCGACGCGCGGATGTGACGGCGGATGTCGCCCGCCGTCACAGTGGGCAATACGAGTTTGCGGGGATCGCCTCGGGTTCTAGTGTCGTCGGATGACCATAATCGGAGAGCCCACAGGGGTGCGCCCGGCCTACCCGGCCGGCATCCTCTCCTCCGTGACCGACCTGATCGGCAACACCCCGATCGTCGAGTTGCACAACCTCACGACCGGTCTGAACTGTCGCGTGCTGGTGAAGCTCGAGAGCCGCAATCCCGGCGGGTCGTCGAAAGACCGCATCGCGCTCAACCTCATCCGCACGGCCGAGGCCGACGGCTCCCTGCTTCCCGGCGCGACGATCGTCGAGTCGAGCTCGGGCAACACCGGGATAGGCCTCGCCCTCGTGGGGCGGCTGACGGGTCATCCGGTCATCATCATCCACAGCGCGTTCATCTCCGATGAGAAGCGCGCACTGCTCACCGCCTACGGTGCCGAGCTCGTCGAGGCCGACTGGGAGGCCGGCCCCGAGAACCCGCAGAACGCACGCGCCATCGCCGACCGCATCGCGGCGGAGATCCCCAACGCGTGGCGTTCGTCGCAGTACGTGAATGAGGCGAACCCCGAGGCGCACTTCCGCACGACCGGGCCCGAGATCTGGGACCAGACCGGCGGTACGGTCACCCACTTCGTCGCAGGCATCGGCACGGGCGGCACGGTCACCGGCACCGGCCGGTTCCTCAAGCTGGTGAGCGAGGGCGCGGTGCGGGTGGTCGGCGCGAATCCGGTCGGCTCGACCTACGGCGGCGCGGAGGCGAGCACGATCATCGTCGACGGCGTCGGCACGCGCTGGCCCGAGTCGAACTGGCCGTCGATCTTCGACAAGAACGTCACCGACGAGATCGTCACGATCGCCGACGCGGTCGTCTACGACACCGTGCGCCGGCTGGCTGTGGAGGAGTCGCTGCTGCTCGGCCCGTCGTCGGGACTCGCCGTCGCGGCGGCGCTGCAGGTCGCGGCGACCGCCCACGAGGGCTCGGTGATCGTTGTGATCGCGCCGGACGGCGGCGGCAACTACCTCAGCAAGGCGTACAACAACAACTGGTTGGAGACCGCCGACGTCAACGCCGACGGTTTCGCCGACGGATCGGGCGACTGATGGCACTGCAGCATTTCGGATGGTTCTTGGGCGCGGGTTTCGGCGTGCAGGGTTGGGGCGACCCCACCTACGGCATCGGATACGACTGGAAACAGCCGCCCGTGTACCAGGACGCCGCCCGCGTGTTCGAGGCGGCCGGTCTCGACCTGTTCATCATCGAAGACGGCGTGACCGTGCCCGACACCTACGGTGGCACCGCCGAGGTGAACCTGCGCGACGCCCGGTTCGTGCCCAAGCACGACCCGCTGCCGCTGGTGCCCTACCTGCTCTCAGCCACCGAGCGGCTGGGCATCGTGCCGACCCTCAGCGCCAGCTTCTACGAGCCGTTCACCGCGGCCCGGCTGCTCGCGACGCTGCAGCACTTCGCGGGCGGACGTCTCGGCTTCAACGTCGTCACGAGCGGCAGCGACATCGCCGCGCAGAACTACGGGCTCGACAAGCAGATCGAGCACGACCTGCGCTACGACCGCGCGCAGGAGTGGGTCGACGTCGTGCGCAAGCTCTGGCGCTCGTGGGAGCCCGACGCGATTCTCGAAGACGCCGCGAACGGCGTGTTCGCCGACTTCGAGAAGGTGC
>NZ_JBKKAD010000153.1:0-41929 GCF_046714715.1 Conyzicola sp.
AAGCCCAAGAGCGAGGGCATGGAGATCTTCCAGGTCGCCGCCGCCGGTGGTCACGTGGACGTGCTCCCCAAGACCCCGGGCTACCTCGAGGTGGAGATCGACAAGCTGCAGACCCGCCTGGTGCGTCATCCCAAGCGCGCCGAGGTTCCGGTGACCTGCGAAGTGCAGCTCGTCGTCGAGTACTACGCGGCTCGCTAACGCAAAGACGCTAACGCGAATACGCTGGGAGCGGGTTACCGAAAGGTGGCCCGCTTCTGACGTTAACGGAGGTACACATGTCGGGTGCAGACATCGCTGGGCTCATCGCAGCCGGAGTTTTTGCCGTGCTGGTGGGACTACTCGCGATCCCGCTGGTCAAGCTCGGTCGCGTTTTCGACGAGGCCAGCACCGCCATTCGCGAGCTCAGCGACAGCGTCACGCCGCTGCTGACAGAGGCGACGACGACCATCAGCGAGACCAACAAGCAGCTCGCACGCGTCGACGTGATCACGAGCAGCGTGGAGGAGGCGACCGGTAACGTCTCCGCTCTCGTTGCGCTGTTCGCGGCGACCGTGGGCGGTCCGCTCATTCGGATCGCCGGCTTCTCTGCCGGTGTACGCGCCGCCGTCGTTGGACTGCGCCCCGGCAGGAAGCCGCGCTCCACGAGGAACTAAGCTGAGACGGTCTTTACCCAACCCAGAAACCCCAAGGAGCACACATGAAGGGCCTACTTCTGCTGGCTGTCGGAGTCGTCGCTGGATTCGTCGTGGCACACCAGGTGGCTAAGACCCCCGAGGGAAAGCAGTTCTTCGACGACGTGGACAGCAAGGCGCGCGAGTTCGGCAGTGCCGTCGTCGACGGCTACAAGGCGCGTGAGGCCGAGCTTCGGGCCGCCGTTGCCGAGGCCGAAGACGTCATCGCAGACTTCAAACGCAGCAGGTAGCACCTTCGTGGCCCTCGGGCCGTTGAATCGACCCGGGACCAGTCATGTACACCGCAGATATCCAGAGCCGCTGGCTGAACTACTTCGGCGAGCGCGGGCACACGATCGTTCCGTCCGCGTCGCTGGTCAGTGATGACCCGACCCTGCTGTTCACGGTTGCGGGGATGGTCCCGTTCGTTCCCTATCTCACCGGACTCGTGCCCGCGCCGTATCCGCGTGCGACCAGCGTGCAGAAGTGCATCCGCACTCTCGACATCGAGGAAGTCGGCAAAACTCCTCGCCACGGCACGTTCTTCCAGATGAACGGCAACTTCTCCTTCGGTGACTACTTCAAGGAGCAGGCGATCGAGTACGCCTGGGAACTGCTCACCTCGTCGGAGTCCGACGGCGGCCTCGGCTTCCAGGAGAAGGACCTCTGGGTCACCGTCTACAAAGACGATGACGAGGCCATCAAGTACTGGAAGCAGACCGCGGGGCTGCCCGACGAGCGTATCCAGCGTCTCGACATGGACACCAACTACTGGTCGACCGGACAGCCGGGTCCCGCCGGACCCTGCTCGGAGATCTTCTTCGACCGCGGCCCCGCCTACGGCCGCGACGGCGGACCGGCGACCGACGACGACCGCTACGTCGAGATCTGGAACCTCGTCTTTATGCAGTACCTGCGCGGCGAGGGTGCCGGCAAGGACTTCGAGATCCTCGGCGAGCTGCCGAAGAAGAACATCGACACCGGCATGGGCATGGAACGCGTCGCGTTCCTCAAGCAGGGCGTCGAGAACATGTACGAGACCGATCAGGTGCGCCCCGTGCTCGACCGTGCGGCCGAGCTGTCGGGCCGTCGCTACGGTGCCGACCACGACGACGACGTGCGCATGCGCGTGATCGCCGACCACGTCCGCTCGTCGCTGATGCTGATGTCCGACGGCGTCACCCCGTCGAACGAGGGCCGCGGGTACATCCTGCGTCGTCTGATGCGTCGCACCATCCGCTCCATGCGCCTCCTCGGCGTCGACGCCCCCAGTTTCGCTGAGCTGTTCCCCGCGTCGCGCGACGCGATGAAGCACGCCTACCCCGAGGTGGAGACCGAGTACCACCGCATCGAGCGTCTCGCGCTGGCCGAGGAAGAGGCCTTCCTGCGCACCCTCGCGAGCGGCACGAGCATCCTCGACCTCGCCGTCGCGAAGACCAAGAGCGAGGGCGCCCCCGCTCTCGCGAGCGACACCGCGTTCCTGCTGCACGACACCTTCGGCTTCCCCATCGACCTCACGCTGGAGATGGCGGGGGAGGCCGGCCTCACCGTCGACCGCGACGCGTTCGACGCGCTCATGACGCAGCAGCGCACCATGGCCAAGGCAGACGCGAAGAGCAAGAAGTCGACGCTCGCCGACCTGTCGGTCTACGGAGACTTCCGCGCCCTCGGCGAGACGGTGTTCACCGGCTACGAGTACCTGCAGAGCGAGACCACGATCCTCGGGCTCATCGTCGACGGTGTTTCCGTCACGAGCGCGAGCGTGGGACAGATCGCCGAGGTCATCCTCGCCGAGACCTCCCTGTACGCGGAATCGGGCGGCCAGGAGGCCGACGCCGGCACCATCGTCGGCAACGGCTACGAGCTCGAGGTGCTCGACGTGCAGCGTCCCGTGAAGGGACTCACGAGCCACAAGGTACAGGTCACGACGGGCGAGGTGTCCGTCGGGGCCCCCGCCACCACGATCGTCGACGCGGACTGGCGCCGCGGTGCGACCCAGGCCCACTCGGCGACCCACCTCATCCACGCGGCCGTGCGCCAAGTACTCGGGCAGGAAGCCCACCAGAGCGGCTCGTACAACAAGGCCGGCTACATGCGGCTCGACTTCAGCTGGAACCAGGCACTCTCGCCCGAGACCCGCAGCGAGATCGAGGAGATCGCGAACCTCAAGGTGCGCGAGAACCTCGAGGTCGACACCAAGATCATGAACCTCGACGAGGCGAAGTCGCTCGGCGCCATGGCGCTGTTCGGCGAGAAGTACGGCGAGACGGTGCGCGTCGTGCAGATCGGCGGCCCGTGGTCGCTCGAGCTGTGCGCGGGCACCCACGTCTCGCGTTCCTCGGAGATCGGTCTCATCAACCTCGTGAGCGAGACCTCGGTCGGCTCTGCGAATCGCCGCATCGAGTCGCTCGTCGGCTACGAGGCGTTCCGCGACCTGGCCGCCGAGCGTGCCATCGTCAACGAGCTGTCGAGCAACCTGAAGACGCCGCGCGACCAGCTCGGCGCCCGCGTGGGCGACCTGTTGGCGAGCCTCAAGGCCGCCGAGAGGCGCATTGCCCAGTTCGAGGCCGCCGCGCTGTCGGAGCGGGTTCCGGCCCTCGTGGCCAGCGGCCACACCGTGGGCGCCGTCACGCTCGTGGCACAGAACGTGGGAAGCGTCGCCTCGAGCGACGAGCTGCGTTCGCTGGTGACGAGCGTGCGCGAGAGACTTGGGCTAGTGGCATCCGTCGTCGCTCTCGCGGCCGACGTGTCCGGCAAGCCCGCGGTCATCGTCGCGACCAACGACGCGGCGCGCGGCGAGGGCGTCAAGGCCGGCGCGTTGGCCAAGCTCGCCGCGGCGGTTCTCGGCGGCGGCGGAGGCGGCAAAGACGACATCGCGCAGGGCGGCGGCTCCGACGTCAGCGCGATCGGCGCGGCCCTCGACGCGATCAGCTCGTCCGTCGCGGGCTAGCGCGTGCGCTCGGGAGTGCGGCTCGGCATCGATGTCGGCACTGTGCGCATCGGCGTGGCGCGCAGCGACCTGCACGGCATGCTCGCGACCCCCGTCGAGACGGTGCCGCGCGGTGACGGCGACCTCGCCCGCATCCTCGCGCTCGTCGCGGAGATCGACGCCTTCGAGATCGTCGTCGGGTTGCCCCTCGCCCTGTCCGGACGCCGCACGGCGTCGACCGAAGACGCCGTCGGTTTCGCCGAACGGCTCGCGGCCCTGGTCTCGGTCGAGGTACGTCTGGTCGACGAACGACTCTCGACGGTGTCGGCGCAGAACGCCGTGCGCAGCTCGGGAAAATCGACGAAACAGACGCGTCACGTCATCGATCAGGTTGCCGCCGTTATAATTCTGCAACATGCCCTCGACTTCGAGCGCTCCAGCGAGCGTTCGCCTGGCGTCGTCGTTGACCCGGACAAAGGACTGCAACAGTGACCAACGATCCCAGCTGGGACGAGATCTTCACCTCCCAGCCCGCGAACGGCGCCGCCCAGCCGGCCGCCGAGCCGCTGACCCGTCGCCAGTTGCGCGAGGCCGAGGGCCGCGAGCGCGACCGCCCCGAGCAGGAGCCCGTCGCCGGCGGCGGCGGCAAGCCGCCGAAGCGCAAGCGCGGCGACGGTGGAGAGTTCCGTGGCATCCCGAAGCGCAAGCGCCGTCTCGGCTGGCTCTGGGCACTGCTCACCCTGATCGTGCTCGCCGGCGGTGCCGCCTTCGCGGCCTGGACCCTCTTCGAGCCGCAGGTGCGCGAAGCGCTCGGCTGGCAGCTGCCCATCGACTACGAGGGCTCGGGCAACGGCGAAGCGGTGAGCATCGTCATCGCCGACGGCGACATCGGCTCGGACATCGCGAACACGCTGCACGACGCCGGCGTCACCATGACCAGCCAGGCCTTCTACGACCTGCTCGTCGCCGAAGAGCCCACGTTCATGCCGGGCACCTACACGCTGCAGAAGGAGATGAGCGCGCGGGCCGCACTCACCGCCCTGCAGGATCCCGCGAACCACGTCGTGTCGTCCGCCCTCATCATCGAGGGAACCACGCTGCCCACGGCGCTCGAGAACCTCGCCGAGGGCACCGGCATCCCGCTCGAGGAATTCCAGGCCGCGTCGACCGACCTCGCAAGCTTCGGTCTCCCGGCCGAGGCCCCGAGCCTCGAGGGCTACCTGTTCCCGGCCACCTACGAGTTCCAGCCCGACCAGACGGCTCACGACATCCTCCAGCGACTGGTCAACGAGACGTTCACCCGCCTCGACGCGGCGGGCGTCGCGGTCGCCGACCGCCACCGCGTGCTGACGATGGCGGGGCTCATCCAGAAGGAGGGCGGCCCGGCCACCGACTTCCCGAAGGTCGCCCGCGTCTTCCAGAACCGCCTCGAGATCGGCATGAACCTGCAGTCCGACGCCACGGTGAGCTACGGCACGGGCAACGGGTCGATCTTCACCGAAGACGAGGAACGCGCCGACGCGTCGAACCCGTACAACACCTACGCCAACCCCGGATTGCCGGTCGGGCCCATCTCGGCACCCGGCGACGCAGCGGTGCAGGCGGCACTCAACCCCGTCGACGGCCCGTGGCTCTTCTTCGTGCTCGTCAACGGCGAGACGGGCGAGACCGTGTTCTCCACCTCGGCCGCCGAACACGAGGCAGCGGTCAAGGTCTGGCAGCAGTGGGTGCGCGACAACCCCGACTGGGACACCGGCGGGTGACCCGGCTCGCCGTTCTCGGCTCGCCGATCGCGCACTCCAAGTCGCCCCTGCTGCACGCCGCCGCCTACCGCGCGCTCGGCCTCGACTGGCACTACGACGCCGTCGACGTGGCGGAGTCGGCGCTTAGCGACTTCGTGGCGAGCCGCGACGCGTCGTGGCGCGGTCTGTCGCTCACGATGCCGCTCAAGCGCGACGTTCTCGCGCTGTTGGACTGGGCGGATGACACGGCCACCCTCACTCGCGCCGCCAACACCGTGCTCTTCGACCGGTCGTCGGACGCGCTCGAGACGCGCGGCTACAACACCGACGTCTACGGCGTCACCGAGGCGTTCCGCGAGGCCGGCGTCGAGCACCTCGACATGGTCGAGATCCTCGGCGGCGGTGCGACCGCGGCGTCCGTGCTCGTCGCGGCGAGCGAGCTGGGTGCGTCGCGCGCCATCGTCTCCGTGCGCACGCCGGCCAAGGCCGCCGACCTGGTGACCCTCGGCGAGCGGGTCGGCGTCGACGTCGCCGTTCGGCGGTTCGACGCGGCCGACCGCCCGTCGAGCCCGCCGGACGCCGTCGTCAGCACGATTCCCGGCCACGGTGCGCATGGCCTCGCCTTAGCCGAACAGATCCGCGCGACATCCGTTCTCTTCGACGTCGCCTACGACCCGTGGCCGTCGGAACTCGCCGCGTCGTGGCTGACCGCGGGCGGAACGGTCATCTCGGGACTCGAGATGCTGCTGCACCAGGCCGTCGCGCAGATCAGGGTCTTCGTGAACGGTGCCCCGGATGCCACGTTGCCGGGTGAAGCGGACGTGCTGGCTGCCATGCGCGCGGCTGTCGCGGGCTAGGTCTCGACAAGCTCGACCCACGGGATCAGGCTCGACCCGCGGGGTGTGGGAGGATTCTCCTATGCTTCGTTGGTTGACCGCAGGTGAATCCCACGGCCCGGAATTGATCGCGATCATGGAGGGCCTGCCCGCTGGCGTCCCCGTGAGTCTCGACGACATCCGTGCCGATCTGGCCAGACGCAAACTCGGCTACGGCCGCGGCGCGCGCATGAAGTTCGAGGAAGACGAGCTCACGATCTCGAGCGGCGTGCGATTCGGCGCGACAATGGGCAGCCCGATCGCCATCCGCATCGGCAACACCGAGTGGCCGCGCTGGGTCGACGTGATGAGCGCGTCACCCGTGGATGTCGAGAGCCTGCCGAAGGGTCGGGGCGCGCCCCTCACCCGTCCGCGCCCCGGTCACGCCGACCTCGTGGGCATGCAGAAGTACGGTTTCGACGAGGCACGCAACGTGCTCGAGCGGGCGAGCGCCCGCGAGACCGCGGCGCGCGTCGCCCTCGGCGCCGTGGCCCGCCAGTTCCTCGGCGAACTGGGCATCACCCTCGTGAGCCACACCCTCGCCATCGGCACCGTGCGGGTACCCGAGGGTTCCGACCTGCCCACGCCGACCGATGTCGCCACGCTCGACGCCGACCTCGTGCGCTGCTTCGACCCCGCGACATCCGCCCAGATGGTCTCTCTCATCGACGGCGCCCAGAAAGACGGCGACACCCTCGGCGGTGTCGTCGAGGTTCTCGCCTACGGCGTGCCGCCCGGTCTCGGCTCCTACGTGCACTGGGACCGTCGGCTCGACTCGCAGCTGGCCGCGGCGCTCATGGGCATCCAGGCGATCAAGGGCGTCGAGGTCGGCGACGGCTTCCTGACCACCACCCGACCCGGTTCGCAGGCGCACGACGAGCTCGTCACCGACGGCTCGCTCATCTCGCGCCTCAGTGACAAGGCGGGAGGCACCGAGGGCGGCATGTCCACCGGAACCGTCCTGCGCGTGCGCGCCGGCATGAAGCCGATCGCCACGGTGCCGCACGCGCTGCGCACCGTCGACGTCGCGACCGGCGAGGCCGCCGAGGCGCACCACCAACGTTCCGACGTGTGCGCGGTTCCCGCAGCGGGCGTTGTGGCCGAGGCCATGGTCGCGCTCGTGCTCGCCAACTCGGTGATCGAGAAGTTCGGCGGCGACTCGGTGCCCGAGACCGCCCGCAACCTCGAGGCCTACCTCGCGGCCATCCCCTCGGCGCAGCGCACCGCGCAGACCTACGATGAACGAGCCTGACCCGGCAGCACCGGCCCGGCCCGTCATCGTGCTCATCGGTGCGCCCGGCGCGGGCAAGACCCGCCTCGGCAAACGCATCGCCAAGCTGCTCGACGTGCCGTTCATCGACACCGACAAGCGCATCGTGGCCGAGCACGGGTCGATCGCCGCGCTGTTCGCCGACCACGGCGAGCCGCACTTCCGCGCGATCGAGCGCGAACACGTCGCCGCGGCCCTGCGCGAGGGAGCGGTCGTCGCGCTCGGCGGCGGCGCGGTGCTCGACGAGGACACCCAGCGCGACCTCGCGGGCCACCGGGTCGTGCAGCTCACCGTGACGGCCGAGGCCGTCGCCCAGCGCATCACCGGCGGTAAGCGGCCGCTCGTCGACGGTGTCGCGGCGTGGTCGGCCCTCGTCGACACGCGGCGCCCGATCTACGACCGGCTCGCGCACCGCACCTTCGACACGTCGAGCCTGCCGCTCGACCACATCGCCGCCGACATCGTCGGCTGGATCCAGGAGACGTCAGAATGACCGACACCACCACCGTCACCGTCGCGGGGCTCGACCCCTACGACATCATCATCGGCCGCGGCCTGCTCGCGAAGCTCGGCGACCAGCTCGGCGCCAAGGTCGCCAAGGTGCTCATCGTGCACCCGCCCACGCTCGGCGCGAAGGCGAATGCCCTGCGGGAGAGCCTGGCCGACCGCTACGAGGTGCTGCTCGCCGAGGTGCCGGACGCCGAAGACGCCAAGCGGGTCGAGGTCGCCGCCTTCTGCTGGCAGATCATGGGCCAGACCGACTTCACCCGCACCGACGCCGTCATCGGGCTCGGCGGGGGAGCGACCACCGACATCGCCGGGTTCGTCGCCGCCACCTGGCTGCGCGGCGTGAAGCTCATCCAGGTGCCGACCAGCGTGCTCGGCATGGTCGACGCCTCGATCGGCGGCAAGACGGGCATCAACACCTCAGAGGGCAAGA
The DNA here is from genome assembly GCF_046714715.1 of Conyzicola sp. Lineage (GTDB taxonomy): Bacteria > Actinomycetota > Actinomycetes > Actinomycetales > Microbacteriaceae > Conyzicola. Next base: position 8,428 of record NZ_JBKKAD010000153.1, read on the forward strand.
ACCTCGTCGGCTCGTTCTACGCCCCCGCCGCCGTGGTCGTCGACCTCGACACCCTGGACACCATCCCGCGCAACGAGATCCTCGCGGGGTTCGCCGAGATCGTGAAGGCGGGGTTCATCGCCGAACCCGAGATCCTCGACATCATCGAGGCCGACGTTGACCGGGTCACCGACCCGACCACCCCCGAGTTCCGCCGCGTGGTCGAGCTCGCCATCGCCCTCAAGGCCCGCGTGGTGGGCGCCGACTTCAAGGAGTCGGGCCTGCGCGAGATCCTGAACTACGGGCACACGCTCGGACACGCCATCGAGCACGCCGAACGCTACCGCTGGCGTCACGGTGCGGCGATCTCGGTCGGCATGGTCTTCGCCGCGGAGCTCGCCCGGCTCACCGGGTCGTTGAGCGACGCGGTGGTCGACCGCCACCGCAGCATCCTGTCGTCGCTGACCCTCCCCATCGACTACCCGGTCGGCCGCTGGCAGACCCTGCTCGCCACCATGCAGCGCGACAAGAAGACCCGCGCGGGCATGCTGCGCTTCATCGTGCTCGACGACATCGCACTACCCACGGTGCTCGAGGCACCGGACGAATCCATGCTCTTCCTCGCCTACCAAGAGGTCGGAGTCTAGCCGAGCACTGGCGGCGACGAACGTCGCCAATTCGTTCCTGAACTGAAGGACGGTGCGAGGCGCGTTTCGCGGTCGTCCTTCGTTTCAGGAACGTGTCCGCGATGGTTCTGCCCTACTCCGTCGGGAGTGTCGCGGCGCTCGGTACACTGGGGCACGTGAACAACGTGCTGGTCCTCAACGGTCCCAATCTCGGTCGACTCGGCTCGCGCGAGCCCGACGTGTACGGCGACCAGGACCTCCCGGCGCTGCGGAAACTGCTCGAAGCCGAGTCTCCGTCCGGCACCTCGATCGACCTGCGCCAGACCGACGACGAGGGCACACTCATCGGCTGGCTGCACGAGGCCGTCGACACGGCGACCCCGGTCATCCTGAACCCGGCGGCGTTCACGCACTATTCCTACGGGCTGCGGGATGCCGCGGCCCTCGTCACCAAGGCGGGGATCCCGCTCGTCGAGGTGCACATCTCGAACCCGCACGCCCGCGAGGAGTTCCGCCACACCAGCGTGATCTCCGGCATTGCCACGGGCGTGATCGCGGGCTTCGGATTCGACTCCTACCTGCTCGCGCTGGGCGCCATTGCTCGGATCAAGAGCTGAACCGGTAGAATCAGTCTTCGGTTTCGATACGGTCGCTGAGCGACCTACTCAACCTGCAACTTCTCCCTACCTGAACGGAATGTTTTCGCATGGCTTCTACCTCTGACATCAAGAACGGCGTCGTTCTCAACATGGATGGCCAGCTGTGGACCGTCATCGAGTTCCAGCACGTGAAGCCGGGCAAGGGCGGCGCCTTCGTGCGCACCAAGGTCAAGAACGTCATGAGCGGCAAGGTCGTCGACCGCACGTTCAACGCCGGAGCGAAGATCGAGACCGAGGTCGTCGACCGTGCCGACTACCAGTACCTCTACGCCGACGGCGAGAACTTCGTGTTCATGGACCTGGGTAACTACGACCAGATCACCCTCTCGGCCGCGCAAGTCGGCGACGCCGTCAACTTCATGCTCGAGAACCAGAACGTCACGATCGCTCTGCACAACGAGGCGCCGCTCTACGTCGAGCTGCCCGCGTCGGTCACGCTCGAGATCACCTACACCGAGCCCGGCCTGCAGGGCGACCGTTCGACCGGCGGCACCAAGCCGGCCACCGTCGAGACCGGCTACGAGATCCAGGTTCCCCTGTTCCTCGACATCGGCACCAAGGTCAAGGTCGACACGCGCGACGGCGGCTACCTCGGCCGCGTCTCCGAGTAGGCGCCACCAGCATGAGTGCCCGTACCAAAGCGCGTAAGCGCGCCCTCGACCTGCTCTACGGGGCAGACGTTCGCGAAGAGTCGATCAACACCGCCCTCGCGGCGGAGCAGGCCCGCGCCGACGCCGACCCCAAGCGCGGCTCGTCGTGGCCCTACGCCCGCGAGATCGTGGTCGGTATCACCGAGCACGGCGACGAGATCGACGAACTGATCGAGACCTACGCCCAGGGCTGGACGATCAACCGCATGCCCGCCGTCGACCGCGCCATCGTGCGCATCGGCATCTGGGAGCTGCTTTTCAACGAGCAGATACCCGACGGCGTCGCGATCTCCGAGGCCGTGGAGGCCGCCGCGGTGCTCTCCACCGAGGACTCGGCCGGCTTCATCAACGGCCTGCTTGGACGCATCGCGCAGACCCGCGCCTAGCCTCCGCCCGGTTCGGCGGGCTCGGCATAGCCTTGGGCCATGACGTTCATCGGGCCCATCGCTCCTCCCGACCTGCACGTCATGAGCTACAACATCAGACGACGGATGCCGCGGCTGCCGCGACGCAGCCGGGACGCGTGGTCCGGCCGCAAGCACCTGATCGCGGCGCTGCTCACGGCGGAACAGCCCTCGCTGCTCGGCGTGCAGGAGGCGCTGCTCGACCAGTCGCGGTTCGTGGGCGAGTGTCTCGGCGCGTCGTACGCGCGTGTCGGCCACGGGCGCAACGCCAACCGTGAGGGCGAGGCCAGCCCGATCTTCTACGACGCCGCCCGGCTCGAGCTGGTCGACTGGAAGCAGTTCGCGCTGTCGAACACGCCGCTCGTGCCCGGCTCGCGGTCGTGGGGCAACAGGGTTCCCCGCGCCGTCGTCGAGGCGGAGTTCCGCGACCTCGCGACGGGCGTGGTCTTCCGGGCCTTCAACACCCACTTCGACCACCTGTCGGCGGCCTCCAGACTGCAGTCGGCGCGGATGCTGACCCGGCTGATCCGGCAGGGCACCTCTCCCGTCGTCGTCACCGGCGACGCGAACGCCGACGTCGACTCGGCGCCCTACCGCGAGCTGATGTACAACGCCGGCCTGGTCGATGCGTGGCTGATTCCCGACCGCCGGCTTTCTGACGACTACACGACCTTCTCGAACTACCACCCGCCGAAGGTCGGCGGCAAGCGCATCGACTGGCTGCTCGTCAAGGGCGGCATCGAGGTGAAGGCGATGGGCATCAACACGGCGCGCTTCGAGGGCGCCGCGCCCTCCGACCACGAGCCGGTTCAAGCCGTGCTGCGGATGCACGCCCCCGCTTAGACGAGCGCGCGCAGCCGGGCGATCGTCTCAGCGGTATCGACGTGCTGCAGGCCGACCCACCCGTGTCGCTCGGCCGCGGCGCAGTTCGGCGCGAGATCGTCGATCAGCAGCCCGAGCCCTTCGCGGGGAGGGAGCAGCCGGTCGGCGTACTCGAAGATGCGCGGGTCGGGTTTGGCGAGATCGATCTCGTGCGAGCGCACGTGCGCCGCGAAGACCCCCACTCCCGCGAGCATCCGCGCGCGATGCGGTTCCCACTCGAGAACGCTGTTCGTGAGCATGCCGACGGCGACGCCCGCCGACGAGATACGCTCCAGCTCGGCGATGAGCTCGGTGTTCACCGGGCGGTTGCGGTACCAGTAGTCGCCCCAGTCGCCGAGGTCGACCGCCGAGACCGTGCCGGCGGGCAGCGCGGCCGAGACCCGGGCTCCCCACGCCGCCTGGCTGACGCGGCCGAGCTCCAGCGGTTGCAGGCCCGAGAGCCCGAACTCGCGTGCCACGGCCTGCGCCGCCGCCCAGAGGTCGGGCCAGGCCACGCCGCTGGCCGACGAGACCTCCTGCATGGCGTTGCCGAGCGCGGGAGTGAGCACGCCGCCGAAGTCGCACCAGACGACGGTGATGGGCTGGGAGTCAGGCACGCTCGCGGTTTCCGTCCCGGTCGAAGTGGTGGAGCTGCGTCCCGGCGATCTCGGCGCGCACGACGTCGCCCGAGCGCGGGGCCGGTTCGCCGTCGCGTTGCACGATGGTGAACGTGGTGTCGTCGGCACGGCAGAGCACCTGACGGCTGTCGCCGGTGAATTCGACGACGTCGACGACCCCCTCGACGACCAGTCCCGGGCCCGGCGCCTGACCGTCGGCGAGCTCGCGCGCGTCGGTCGCGCGCCAGCCGATGCGCCGACCCGCCCTGGTGGTGAAGTTCATGGCCGGCGTGCCGACGAACGCCGCGACGAACTCGCTGCCGGGGGCGCGGAACAGCTCTTCGGCCGTGCCGCTCTGCGCCACCCGGCCCTTGTCCATGACCACGAGGTGGGTGGCCATGGAGAGCGCCTCGTGCTGGTCGTGCGTGACGAGCACCATGGTCGACTCGATCTCGCGGTGCAGGCGCAGCAGTTCGGCCCGCGCCGACGCGCGCAGCTGGGCGTCGAGGGCGGAGAGCGGCTCGTCGAGCAGCAGCACCTGCGGGCGGTGCACGATGGCGCGGGCGAGAGCGACCCGCTGCCGCTGCCCTCCGCTGAGCTGTGCCGGCTTGCGCAGTAACAGCGCCTCGAGACCGAGCAGCCCCGCGACATCCTGAACCTGCATCGCGATCGACGCGCGCGACGGTCCGTTGCGGCGATCGTGCCTGGCCTGCAGCCTCAGCCGGAACGAGATGTTCTGCTCCACCGTCATGTGCGGGTAGAGCGCGTAGTCCTGGAAGACCATGGCGACGTCGCGGTCTCCCGCCGCCTGGGTGGTGACCGCGACGTCATCGAAGTAGACATCGCCGCTCGTCGCGGGTTCGAGGCCGGAGAGCACGCGCAGGATGGTCGACTTTCCGCAGCCCGATGGTCCGACGATGACGGTGAGCGAGCCCGCGGGGATGTGCAGGTCGATGGCGTCCAGCGCGACGGTGTGTCCGTAGCTCTTGGTGAGTGCGGTGAGCCGGAGGTCGGCCGAGCCCGTGCGGCGGGGGGCGGTGGTGGTCATTTGATTCCTGACTGGAGGAAGGCGTCGGTGATGCGACGCGAAGCGAAGAGGTAGACGACGACGATCGGGATGCTGGTGAGGGTGGCGGCGGCGAGCAGGCCGCCGAAGTCGTTGCCCTCGGCGGTCTGGAACTGGGTCAGCCCGATCTGCACGGTGGTGTCCTCGGGTTTCGGGGCGACCAGCAGCGGCCAGAGGTATTCGTTCCAGGTCGTGATGAACACGAGGATGGCGACGGCGGCGATGGCCGGCCGAAGTCCGGGCAGGACGATGTGCCAGAGCACCTCGAACGGCCGTGCGCCGTCGAGCCGGGCCGCGTTCGTGAGCGTCCGCGGCAGCGCGTCGACGTGCTGCACCAGCAGCAACACGGCGAGCGCACAGGTTCCCAGCTGCGGAACGATGAGCCCCGCGTCGGTGTTCAGCCAGCCGAGCCGCGCCGTCATCAGGAACTGCGGAATGATCAGCGCCTGCGGCGGGATCGCGAGCGAGATCGTGACGAGCACGAGGATGGGCCCACGGGCGCGCTGGGAGAAGTGCACGAGCGCGTAGGCCCCGAGCACCGCGATGACGATCTGGCCGACGGCCACTCCTGCCGCCATCACGAAGGTGTTGCCGAGAAGCGTCAGCACCGGCCAGTCGGCGAAGACCCGCGCGTAGTTCTCGAGGGTGGGCTCGGCCGAGAACGGCGTGAGGCTGTAGATGTCGCCCGCCGGTTTGAAGGAGGTCAGCAGGGCCCACAGCACGGGGAACACCATGGCGATCACGACGGCGATGAGCGTCGCGTGCCATAGCACGGGCGCCATGCGCCGCAGGGGACGGTCAGACATTGAACCTCCGGATGACGCGCCAGGCGAGGCCTGCCACGGCGAAGACCACCAGCACCACCACGGCGGCGGCGGAGGCCGTGCCGGTCTCGAAGAACGAGAACCCGAGGGTGTAGATGCGGTAGTAGATGTTGTCGGTGACACCGTCGGGCCCACCCTGGGTGAGCACGGTGACGTTGGTGAAGACCCACTGGCCGGCGAGCACGATACTGAGCGTGCCGAGCAGTACCGTCGTGCCGACGAGCTGGGGCGCGACGATGAAGCGGGTGATCTCCCACGACGTCGCGCCCTCGAGCCGGGCCGCCTCGATCGTGCGCCGGTCGAGGCCGGAGAGGGCGGCGCTGTAGAGCAGCATGTTGAAGGCCGTGACCTTGGCGGCGGTGACGGCGACGATCACGAGCAGGGCCGTCGACGGGTCGCCGAGCCAGTTGACCGGCGGCACACCGAACCAGCCGACGACCTCGTTGGCGAGCCCGAGCAGCGGGTTCAGCATGAACTTCCAGGAGACCGCGACGGCGACCGGGGCCATCATCACGGGCAGGAACAGCAGCGACCGGTAGGCGGTACTCGCTCGGCCGGGTCGCTGCCACAGCATGATGGCCAGCAGCAGCGGCACGACCGTCGAGAAGGGGAGCAGGGCGGCCGCGTAGAGCAGCGTCTGGCCGAGCGCCTGCCAGAAGTCGGCGCTGCGGAACAGGCGGGCGAAGTTGTCGGCGCCGACGAAGCCGGTCGGAGGGGTAGTGAGGTTCCAGTCGAGCACCGAGAGCGCGAGGGTGAAGAGCGCCGGCCCGTAGATCCAGACCCCGAGCGCCACGAGCAGCGGAGACAGGTAGACCCAGGGGCGGAGGGCGGGGGTCAGCGGCCGCGGGGCGCCCGTGAGGACGCCCCGCGACGAACCGGTGACCGTGGTCACTCGGATTCGACGAGCTCGCGGATGCGGTCCGCGACCTCGCTCAGCGTCTTCTGCGTGTCGGCCCCCCGCAGGATGATCGGCGAGATCGCGTCATCCTGAAGCATGACGGTCGCCTGGTTCGACTTGGCGCCCGCGAACGAGCGGTACGGCGTCACGTTCTCCAGCTGCTCGAGCGGCGGCAGCAGCAGGGTGTTCTCGGCGAAGTATCCGGCGAGGAACTTCTCGTCGGTCGCGAGGTTGGCCCGCAGCGGCAGGTAGCCCATCTCCTCGGTGATCATCGTGTAGCCCTGTTCGCTCGTCATGAACTTCACGAACTCCCACGCCGCCTTCTGCTTCGCCTCGTCGTCTGCGAGCACGATGAGACCGGCGCCCGAGTGGGTCGGCCGTGCGGGCTTGCTGTCGAAGCTCGGGAATCCGGCGGTGCGCAGCTCGAACTTGTCGGACGCACCGGCCTGCAGGTTGCTCATCAGCGCCGTGGTCGACACGAACATGCCGAGGTCGCCCGTCGAGAAGGCCGCGACCGCGTCGTCGATGCCGACGGCCGGCTGCAGGCCCTCGGTCGTGAGGTCCTGAATCTTCTGGATGCCGGCGACCGCCTTGGCCGAGTCGAGCACGACCGTGCCGTCGTCGTCCACGGTCTTGCCACCCGCGCTGTCCATCACCGACTGGGTGAGGTAGTCGCTCTTGCCCTGGTCGAGCAGGCCGAAGTAGACGCCGTTGTGGCCGGCGGCGGTGATGGCCTCGGCCGCCTCGGCGACCTCGTCGATCGTGGTCGGCGGCGTCTCGGGATCGAGCCCGGCCTCGCGGAAGAGGTCGGCGTTGTAGAACACCGTGGGGATGGAGACCGTGAACGGCAGCGCCTTCACCGTGTTGTCGTCGGCACCGGTGCTGACCAGCCCGGCGGCAATGCCCTCGACATGGGCGTCCCACTCGTCGCCGGCGATGTCCTGGATGGACTGCACCGGCAGGGTCGCGAACGCCTCGGCCATCTTGCTGTAGCCGAGCTGTTGCACGTCGGGCGGCGAGCCCGCGGCGACGGCGGCCTTGGTCTTCGTCAGCGCGTCAGCGACGGGCACGGCCTCCGGCAGCACCGTGATCTCGGGGTGCTCGGCCGCGAAGGCGTCGAGCAGGGTCTGCATGCCCTCGCCGGCGGCGCCCTGGGTTCCGTAGCTGTAGGAGCTGAAGGTGATGGTGGTCTCGGCGCCGGGTTCGGACTCGGCGGGCTCGGTCGCGGCGCACGAGCTCAGGGCGAGCACGGCTCCGAAGGCGACGGTCGCGATGAGGGGGCGGGTGGAGCGAATCATGCTGTGGCCTTTCTCAGGGGTGCGGTGGGGGACTGGACGGTGAAGGTCTGCTCCGGACGTGCGATGCGCACGGGTCCGGAGAACTGGGCGGATGCCGCGGCGCGATGCCACTCGAGGTCGGCGTTCTGCGTGCTCGAGAAGTGGGTGAGAATCAGTTCGGCGACGCCGGCGTCGGCGGCCGCCCGCCCGGCGTCGGCCGAGCTGAGGTGCCCGTGCCCCGACACGTCGGACTCGCGCAGGGTGCTCTCGGCGAGCAGCGTTCCCGCTCCGGTGGCCAGCAGCGGCAGCGCGTCGGTGACGCCCGTGTCCCCGGTGTAGACGAGGCTCGCGTCATCGCGCTCGATGCGCACGCCGCAGTTCGGCGAGACGTGCTCGAGCAGCTCGAAGCGCAGCGAGGTGTCACCCACCTGCACGGTCTCCGACGGTTCGTACTCGTGCACGTCGAACGCCAGGTCGAAGGCGCGGTCGAGCAGGGGGTGTGTCGTCACCGGGAAGAGGGCGGCGAGGATGCGCAGCGCCGCGAGCGCGCCGACCGGCAGGAAGAGCGGCACGCGGGCCACCGACTCGTCGACGGCGAGGGCGAGGGTGCGCGGGTCGCGGGTCAACCGCAGCGCGAGCAGCATCTTGCCGATCGGCAACAGGTCGTAGAGGTGGTCGGTGTGCTGGTGGCTGACGAAGACCGCGTCGAGCCGGCGGTCGGCGAGGTGTCGGCTGAGCGCCAGCGCGGTGCCCGGGCCGGCGTCGAGCATGATCATCTGGTCGGGGGAGTCGACGAGGTAGCCGGAGCTGGCCTGGCCGTTCAGCGGCATGCCCGCCAGGCAGCCGAGGGGAGTGAGGTGCATGTGTCGCTTTCGTCGAGGTCGCCGCCGGGAGGCGGTGCTGTCGCTGACCATGCTGCGCGGCCGCGCGGCGCGTCGACAATGAGCGATTCGCGAACGCTCGATTGGCCTCCGCAATCGGTGAAACCGGGCACTATGCGGGGTCGCCGAGCTCCGCGGCAAGCTCGCGCAGGTGGTTCACCACGGCGTTCACCAAAGGTTCATCCGTGGCATCGCTCCAGGCCACGTGGATGCTCAGCATCGGTTCGGGCGGCTGCAGCCGCAGCATCCGCAGCCCGTTCGCCTCACTCTGCTGTCCGCGGGTCAGCGAGGAGAATCCGATGGTGTCCGTCGTTTCGAGAACCAGCTGGTGGCTCGCGAGATCCGAGGTGTCGGATGCGGCGGCGAGCGTGACACCGTGGCTCGCCGCGTGCTCGAGCACCCGCTTCTCGATCGACCGGCTCCCACCGAGATGGCCGGTGAGGTACGGATAGTCGAGCACGTCACGCATCGCGAGATGCTCGCGGTGCGCGAGGGGGTGGCCCGCGCGCACGAGGGCGACCACCGGCAGGTCGAGCAGGTGGGCGCTCGCGATGCCCGGCTCGTCGACCGGTCCGTAGACGAGCCCCACGTCGAGTTCGCCCCGCACGAGGGCCGCGAGCTGGCTCGGCGAACCCATCTCACGCAGGGTCGTGCCGATGTCGGAGCCCACGGTGCGCAGGCGCTCGAGCAGGGGCAGCAGCAGCAACCGGCTCGCCGGGTAGTTGGTGGCCACCCGCACCGATCCACGGCCCGCTTCCGCCGCGTGGCGCGCGAGGTGCACGCCGCGGTCGATGGCGGCGAAGATGCGCTCCGTCTCGGTGAGGAAGACGGCGCCCGCGGGGGTGAGCTGCACCAGCCTCGAATTGCGGAAGACGAGCAGCACGCCGAGTTCGGCCTCGAGCTTCTGCAGCAGTTGGCTGATCGACGGTTGTGACAGGTACAGCTTCTGCGCGGCTCGGCCGAAGTGCAGTTCTTCGGCGATAGCGCGGAAGGCCTCGAGTTGACGGATTTCCATGACCGGCCCTAGTGAAGCCTGAGCGGGTGAACGGGCGGTGTCGTGGTCGACCCCCCCTCCGCGGCTCGCCCGCGCGGCGTTTAGGCTCGTACGGTGATCGAGAACTTCCTGCGCCCGCCGCGGGGGCCCGCCGAATGGGCCGCCGACGGCGTGCGGGTGATCGGAACCGCGGGTGTCGTCGCCGCCGGCGTCGGGTGGGGACCGGTCGCCTTCTGGGTGAGCGCGCTTTCGCTGCTCGGGGTCTACGCCTCCCGGTTTCTCGGCCTGCGACCCGCGTTCGACATCGCCCTCGGCGTGACGCTCATCACCGCGTCGTGGAGCAGCGTGCTCGACCTGTACGGTTCGATCGGCGGCTGGGACCTCGTGGTGCACTTCGCCGCGACCGGACTGATCGCCGCGGCGCTGTTCGTGATCGCCCAGCGCCTGCTCGTAGTTCCCGCCGACACCACGCGCGCGCAGGGCACGGTGTTCACCACCGCCTTCGGCATGAGCGCCGCCGTGGTGTGGGAGCTGGCCGAGTGGGCGGGGCACAACTTCGTCGACCCCACCATCTTCGTCGCCTACAACGACACGATCGGCGACCTGGCCGCCGGCACCGCCGGGTCGATCCTCGCCGGACTGTGCTCGGGGCATCTCACCGCCGACAGCCGCGCGCGATCGGCGCAGAACGCACCGCTATAGTTGTCGAAACAGATTTCCTTTAAATTCCGTCCAGAGAGGCGGGGAAGGAGGTCAGAATGACTGCACGCCTCGTGCTGCAATCGGCTGACATCACCCGAGCGTTGACCCGCATCTCCCACGAGATCCTGGAGTCCAATCGCGGAGCCAGCGACCTCGTCCTCCTGGGCATCCCGACCCGCGGCGTGGTTCTCGCCCGCCGCATCGGCGAGATTCTCGATTCGATCGAGCCGGGTACCGGCACAGTGGGCTTCCTCGACGTCACGATGTACCGCGACGACCTCGCGAAGAACCCGACCCGCGCGCCGCGTCCCACGCAGATCCCCGCGGGCGGCATCGACGGCAAGACCGTCGTGCTCGTCGACGACGTGCTCTACTCGGGCCGCACCATCCGCGCCGCGCTCGACGCCCTCAACGACATCGGCCGGCCGCGCGCCGTGCGCCTCGCCGCTCTCGTCGACCGGGGCCACCGCGAGCTGCCCATCCGCGCCGACTTCGTGGGAAAGAACCTGCCGACCGCGGCGAGCGAGCGCATCAACGTGCGTCTCGTCGAGGTCGACGGCGTCGACGAGATCACGATCGAGGGGGAGTGACCATGCGCCACCTGCTCTCCACCAAAGACCTCGGGCGCGACGAGGCCGTCGCGATCCTCGATGTCGCCGAAGACATGGCAGACGTCGCCGGCCGCGAGGTCAAGAAGCTGCCCGCCCTGCGCGGCAAGACGGTCGTGAACCTCTTCTTCGAAGACTCCACCCGCACGCGCATCTCGTTCGAGGCCGCGGCCAAACGCCTCAGCGCGGATGTCATCAATTTCGCCGCGAAGGGATCGAGCGTCTCGAAGGGCGAGAGCCTGAAAGACACAGCCCAGACCCTGGCCGCCATGGGAGCCGACGCCGTCGTCGTTCGCCATCCGGCCTCCGGCGCACCGAGCGTGCTCGCCCAGAGCGGCTGGATCGACGCCGGAATCGTCAACGCGGGCGACGGAACCCACGAGCACCCCACCCAGGCGCTGCTCGACGCGTTCACCATCCGACGACGCCTCCACGGCGCCGCCGCGCGCGGCCGCGACCTCGACGGAGTCAGCGTCACGATCGTCGGCGACATCCTGCACTCCCGGGTGGCCAGGTCCAACGTCTGGCTGCTCACGGCGCTCGGCGCGCGCGTGCACCTCGTCGCGCCGGCGACGCTCGTGCCGCTCGGCATCGAGGGCTGGCCTGTCACGGTCGGCTACGACCTCGACGCGGCCATCGCGACGAAGCCCGACGTGGTGATGATGCTGCGCATCCAGGGCGAGCGCATGAACGCCGCGTTCTTCCCGAACGCCCGAGAGTACGCGCGCCAATGGGGCCTCGACGACGCGAGGCTCGCCCACCTGCCTGCGGCTAGTCTGGTTATGCACCCCGGGCCGATGAACCGCGGACTGGAAATCTCGTCGAAGGCCGCCGACTCCGCGCAGTCGACGGTGCTGGAGCAGGTGGCCAACGGGGTGTCGATAAGGATGGCCGTTTTGTATCTGCTGCTGTCTGGAACTGTGGAGTTGTGAGGAATATGACCATCGTCATCACGGGCGCGACTCTGCCCGACGGTTCGACCACCGACCTGCTCGTCGACGGGGGAGTGATCACCGAGGTGGGTTCCTCGCTCAGCTCGGCGGGCGCCACCGTCATCGACGCGAACGGCCTCCTCGCCCTCCCCGGCCTCGTCGACCTGCACACCCACCTCCGCGAGCCCGGCTTCGAGCAGAGCGAGACCGTGCTCACCGGATCACGCACCGCCGCGATCGGCGGATTCACGAGCGTCTTCGCCATGGCCAACACGAGCCCGGTCTCCGACACCGCCGGCGTGGTCGAACAGGTCGCCTCCCTCGGCGCCGAGCACGGCTACGTCACGGTGCGCCCGATCGGAGCCGTCACCACGGGACTCGCCGGCAAGGCGCTCAGCGAGATCGGCGCCATGGCCGGTTCGCGCGCCCGGGTGCGCGTCTTCTCCGATGACGGCATCTGCGTCTCCGACCCGTTGCTGATGCGCCGCGCACTCGAGTACGTGAAGACCTTCGACGGCGTCATCGCGCAGCACTCGCAAGACCCGCGCCTCACCGAGGGCGCACAGATGAACGAGGGAGCCCTCTCGAGCGAACTCGGCCTCGCCGGCTGGCCCGCCGTCGCCGAAGAGTCGATCATCGCGCGCGACGTGCTGCTCGCCCAGCACGTCGGCGCCCGACTGCACGTCTGCCACATCTCCACCGCCGGTTCCGTCGACGTGATCCGCTGGGCGAAGGCCCGCGGCATCGACGTGACCGCCGAGGTCACGCCGCACCACCTGCTGCTCACCGAGCAGCTCGTGCGCGGCTACGACTCGCGTTTCAAGGTGAATCCGCCGCTGCGCCGCGAAGAGGACGTGCTCGCCCTGCGCGCCGCCCTCGCCGACGGCACCATCGACATCGTAGCCACCGACCACGCCCCGCACCCGCTCGAGGCGAAGGAGTGCGCGTGGGACGAGGCCGCGAACGGCATGGTCGGACTCGAGTCCGCCCTCAGCGTCGTGCAGGCCGCGATGGTCGACACGGGACTCATCGGCTTCGCGGATGTCGCGCGAGTGCTCTCGTCGAAGCCGGCGGAAATCGGTCGGCTGGCCGGATACTCCACGGCCTTCGGTGTGGGCGACCACGCCAACTTCACCCTGTACGACCCCACGGTCAGCCGTGAGTTCTCGGTGAACGAGTTGCACGGCAAGAGCGTCAACTCGCCCTACCTGCAGCGATCCCTGCCCGGACAGGTCATCGCCACCATCCACGACGGCTACGCCACGGTGCTCGACGGTGTGCTCGTCGACGCCGCCCGCGTCGCCGAGCAGGCCGGGGTCGCACGTGGATAGGGTCGGGCTGGCCGCGCTCGTGCTCGGAGCGCTCGTCGTCTTCCTCGGGCTCATCGCGCTCGGTTGGTACGCGCGCAAGCGCCGCCAGCGCGGCATCGCCGCGCCGCAACGGCCGCCCGAACACCTCGGCGAGGTCATCGGCGAGTTCCCCGGTTTCTACGTCGCTACGACCCTCGCCGACGACCGTTTCAACCGGGTCGCCGTGCACGGCCTCGGTTTCCGGGCCAGGAGCACCGTCGTGGTCGCCGAGACCGGCGTCGTCGTTCCGATCGCCGGGCAGCCCGACATCTTCATCCCGCGGGAAGACATCACCCTCGTCGCCCGCGCCACCTGGACCATCGACCGGGTCGTCGAGACCGACGGACTCACCATGATCGCGTGGGGTCTCGCCGAGACCGCGGTCGAAAGCTATTTCCGTGCCGAGAACTCGGAGGCGTTCCTCGCCGCCGTGAAGGCTCTCGCGCCCCTCACCACAGAAAGGGACTCGAAATGAGCATCCCCACTCCCGCCGTCTTCGTGCTCGAAGACGGAACGCGCTACACGGGCCGCGCCTACGGCGCACTCGGCCGCACGCTCGGCGAGGCCGTCTTCGCGACCGGCATGACCGGCTACCAGGAGACGCTGACCGACCCGAGCTACGCCGGCCAGATCGTTCTGATGACCGCGCCGCACATCGGCAACACCGGTATGAACGACGAAGACCTCGAGTCGAGCCGCATCTGGGTCGCCGGATTCGTCGTGCGCGACCCCTCCCGCGTGGTCTCCAACCACCGCTCGCAGCGCTCCCTCGACGACGACCTCGTCGAGCAGGGCGTCGTCGGCATCAGCGGCGTCGACACCCGCGCCATCACCCGTCGCCTGCGCGACTCGGGCGCCATGCGCGCCGGGATCTTCTCCGGCACCGACACCGGGCTGAGCGACGACGAGCAGCTCCAGATCGTGCGCGCCGGCCGTGACATGCGCGGTCTCAACCTCTCGAGCGAGGTGTCGACGCAGGAGGCGTATGTCGTTGCCGCCATCGGCGAGAAGATCGGCAACCTCGCGGTGCTCGACCTCGGCGTGAAGACCTCCACCCTCAGCTACCTCTCGCAGCGCGGCTTCGACGTGCACGTGCTCCCGCAGAACGTGACGCTCGACGAGGTGCTGGCGATCGAACCCGTCGGCGCGTTCTACTCGAACGGGCCCGGCGACCCGGGCGCATCCGACCAGCATGTCGACCTGCTCCAGGGCATCCTGCGCGAGGGCCTGCCGTTCTTCGGAATCTGCTTCGGCAACCAGCTGCTCGGGCGCGCGCTCGGCTTCGGCACCTACAAGCTGCCGTTCGGCCACCGGGGGATCAACCAGCCCGTCGTCGACGTGTCGACGGGTCGCACCGAGATCACGAGCCACAACCACGGCTTCGCGGTAGACGCGCCCATCGGCGAGATCACCGAGTCGCCCGCCGGATTCGGCCGGGTCGAGGTGAGCCACGTCAACCTCAACGACAACGTGGTGGAGGGCCTCAACGCCCTCGACATCCCCGCGTTCAGCGTGCAGTACCACCCCGAGGCCGCCGCCGGCCCGCACGACTCCAACTACCTGTTCGACCGGTTCCGCGATCTCGTCATCGCGAAGCAGACCTCCAGCACCGAAGGAAACATCTAATGCCCAAGAGGGAAGACATCACGTCGGTACTGGTCATCGGCTCCGGCCCGATCGTCATCGGCCAGGCGGCGGAATTCGACTACTCGGGCACGCAGGCCTGCCGGGTGCTGCGCGAGGAGGGTGTGCGCGTCATCCTCGTCAACTCGAACCCGGCCACCATCATGACCGACCCCGACTTCGCCGACGCGACCTACATCGAGCCCATCACCTGGCAGGTCATCGAGACGATCATCGCCACCGAGAAGCCCGACGCCATCCTGCCGACGCTCGGCGGCCAGACCGCGCTCAACGCGGCCATCGACCTGCACAACCACGGCATCCTCGAGAAGTACGACGTCGAACTCATCGGCGCCAACTTCGAGGCGATCAACAAGGGCGAAGACCGCCAGATCTTCAAACAGCTCGTGCTCGACGCCGGCGCCGACGTGGCGAAGAGCTACATCGCGCACACGGTCGAGGAAGCCATCGGGTTCGCCGAAGACCTGGGCTACCCGCTCGTCATCCGCCCCTCCTTCACCATGGGCGGGCTCGGTTCGGGCTTCGCCTACGACCGCGACGAACTCGTGCGCATGGTCGGCGACGGCCTGCACCAGAGCCCGACCACCGAGGTGCTGCTCGAGGAGAGCATCATGGGCTGGAAGGAATACGAGCTCGAGCTCATGCGCGACACGGCCGACAACACGGTGGTCGTCTGCTCGATCGAGAACGTCGACCCCGTGGGCGTGCACACCGGCGACTCCATCACCGTCGCGCCCGCGCTCACCCTCACCGACCGCGAATACCAGAAGCTGCGCGACATCGGCATCGACATCATCCGCGCCGTGGGCGTCGACACCGGCGGCTGCAATATCCAGTTCGCCATCGACCCCGCGAACGGGCGCGTCATCGTCATTGAGATGAACCCCCGCGTGTCACGTTCGTCGGCGCTCGCGAGCAAGGCCACCGGCTTCCCCATCGCCAAGATCGCGGCGAAGCTGGCCATCGGCTACCGCCTCGACGAGATCGACAACGACATCACCAAGGTGACGCCCGCGAGCTTCGAGCCCACGCTCGACTACGTGGTCGTCAAGGTTCCCCGCTTCGCCTTCGAGAAGTTCCCGGCCGCCGACACGACCCTCACGACCACCATGAAGTCGGTCGGCGAGGCCATGGCGTTCGGCCGCAACTTCTCCACCGCGCTGCAGAAGGCGCTGCGTTCGCTCGAGAAGCGCGGCTCCAGCTTCCACTGGCGCTACGAGCTGCGCGACAAGGCGGCGCTGCTCGAGCTCGCGAGCGTGCCGACCGACGGCCGCATCGTCACCGTGCAGCAGGCGCTCGTCGCCGGTGCCACCGCCGAGGAGGTCTTCGAGGCCACCAAGATCGACCCCTGGTTCATCGACCAGATCGTGCTCATCAACGAGGTCGCCGCGAGCATCGCCGGCGCCGAGACGCTCGACGAGGCCGTCTTCCGGCACGCGAAAGACCACGGCTTCAGCGACGTGCAGATCGCCGAGATCCGCGGTCTCGACGAGGCCGAGGTGCGCTCGGCTCGCTACGAGCTCGGTGTGCGCCCGGTCTTCAAGACCGTCGACACCTGCGCGGGCGAGTTTCCGGCGCTCACGCCGTACCACTACTCGAGCTACGACCTCGAGACCGAGGTGCGCCCGAGCAACCGCCGCAAGGTGATCATCCTGGGTTCCGGCCCGAACCGCATCGGCCAGGGCATCGAGTTCGACTACTCGTGCGTGCACGCGAGCTTCGCGCTCTCCGACGCCGGCTACGAGACCATCATGATCAACTGCAACCCCGAGACCGTGTCCACCGACTACGACACGAGCGACCGCCTCTACTTCGAGCCGCTCACCCTCGAAGACGTGCTCGAGATCGTGCACGCCGAGAGCCAGAGCGGCGAGCTCGTCGGTGTCGTCGTGCAGCTCGGCGGACAGACCGCCCTCGGCCTCGCGCAGGGACTGAAGAACGCCGGCGTGCCCGTTCTGGGCACCACCCCCGAGGCCATCGACCTCGCCGAAGAGCGCGGCCTGTTCTCGAAGATCCTCGAGAACGCCTCGCTCATCTCGCCGAAGAACGGCACGGCCACCACCTCCGAGGAGGCCGTGGCCATCGCCGAGAACATCGGCTACCCGGTGCTCGTGCGTCCGTCGCACGTGCTCGGCGGCCGCGGCATGGAGATCGTCTACGACACCGAGAGCCTGTTCGACTACTTCGAGCGGGTGAAAGACCTCGTGATCATCGAGCCCGGGTCGCCGCTCCTCGTCGACCGCTTCCTCGACGACGCGATCGAGATCGACATCGACGCGCTCTACGACGGCACCGAGCTCTACATCGGCGGCATCATGGAGCACATCGAGGAGGCCGGCGTGCACTCGGGCGACTCCGCCTGCACCCTGCCTCCCGTGACCCTCGGCCGCGACGTCATCGACCGGGTGCGCACGGCGACACTCGGCATCGCCGAGGGCATCGGTGTGCGCGGCCTGCTGAACGTGCAGTTCGCCATCGGCCAGGGCATCCTCTACGTGCTCGAGGCGAACCCGCGCGCCAGCCGCACGGTTCCCTTCGTCTCCAAGGCTCTGGGCATCCCGCTCGCAAAGGCCGCCGCCCTCGTGATGGTGGGCGACAGCATCCGTTCGCTCGTCGACTCCGGGCTCCTCCCGGCGCAGGACGGCTCCGTCGTGCCGATGGATTCCCCGGTCGCCGTGAAGGAGGCCGTGCTGCCGTTCAAGCGTTTCCGTACTAAGGAAGGACACGTGGTCGACTCCGTGCTCGGCCCGGAGATGCGATCGACCGGCGAGGTCATGGGCATCGACTCGAACTTCCCCAAGGCGTTCGCGAAAAGCCAGGAGGCCGCGTACGGCGGACTGCCCAACTCGGGCAGCGTCTTCGTGTCGGTCGCCGACCGCGACAAGCGCGCGATCATCCTGCCGATGCTGCGCATGAGCCAGCTCGGCTTCGAGATCCTTGCCACCGAGGGCACGGCCGAGATCCTCAGCCGCAACGGCATCCCCGCCCGCATCGTGCGCAAGTACTTCCAGGGGCAGGTGCACGTCGAGGGGGAGCCGACCATCGTCGACCTCATCAACCAGGGCGAGGTGGATGTCGTGATCAATACCCCGAGCGGACGCAGCGCGCGCGCCGACGGCTACGAGATCCGCACCGCCACGGTCGCGGCCGACAAGCCGCTGTTCACCACGATCGCCCAGCTGGCCGCCGCCGTCGCGTCGTTCGAGGCGGTGCGCGAGCCGTTCACGGTGCGTTCCCTGCAGAACTACGCGATCGACCGCGCGGAGAGGCTGGCCGCCGTATGACGCCGACCTTCGGCACGCGACTCTCCGACACCTTCGCCACCTCGGGCCGGCTATGCGTGGGCATCGACCCGCACGCCTACCTGCTGGGGCAGTGGGGGTTGTCGGATGACGCGCGGGGTGCGCGTGAATTCGGACTGCGTGTCGTCGAGGCCACCGTCGGGCGCGCCGGCATCGTCAAGCCGCAGGTCGCGTTCTTCGAGCGCCACGGCTCAGCTGGATACGCCGCCCTCGAGGCCGTGCTCGGCGCCGCCCGCGACGCTAACCTCCTCGTGATCGCCGACGTCAAGCGCGGCGACGTCGGCACGAGCGTCGAGGCCTACGGCGAGGCCTGGCTCACGCCGGGTTCGCCGCTGGAGTCGGACGCCATGACGATCAGCGCCTTCCAGGGCGTCGGGTCGATCCGGGCGCCCCACGACCTCGCGACCGCCCACGGCAAAGGCCTGTTCGTGCTCGCGGCGACCTCGAACCCCGAGGCCGCGACGCTGCAGACCGCGACCGTGACCGCGGGACCCACTGCCGGAAGCTCGGTGGCGGCGAGTATCGTCTCTGACGTGCACGACTGGAATCAGCTCGAATCGGGCCTCGGTTCGACGGGCGTCGTCATCGGCGCCACCGTCGCCCTCGCCGACTACGGCATCACGCCGCAGTCGCTCGCCGGCACGCCGATTCTCGCTCCCGGATTCGGCCACCAGGGCGCACTCGTCGCCGACGTCGGCGCGCTCTTCGGCGCTGCGACCGCCGGCGTCATCGTGAGCGCTTCGCGCAGCATCCTCGCCGCCGGTCCGTCCTCGATCGCGGCCGCGATCGACGCGCAGAACACCGAGATCGCGGGGGCGTTCGCATGAGCCCGCGACCCACTCCGCCCGAGGTCGACCGCGTCGCTGCGGCGCAGGCCGCCGTGGCAGCGCGCCGTGCCCGCGCCGCAGTCAAGAAGTCGGTCGCCGACCGGTCGCGTACCGCTCTCGACGTCGCCGAGACCGCGTGGGCGCAGCCGCACACCGCCGAGGCGTCGCTGCGGGTCACCGAGCTGCTCACGAGCATCCCGACCCTCGGCCCCACGCGCGTCGCGCGGGTGATGGACACCCTCGCCATCTCCGACCGCAAGCGTGTCGGCGGACTCGGCACGCGGCAGCGCGTGCGGCTGCGCGAGTACCTCGTGACACGCGCGGGCGGCGAACCGGCGCGACTCGTCGTACTCGCCGGCCCCACCGCCGTCGGCAAGGGCACGGTCTCGGCGCACATCCGCGAGAACTACCCCGACGTGCTGCTCAGCGTCTCGGCCACCACGCGCAAGCCCCGCCCCGGCGAGGTCGACGGCGTTCACTACTACTTCGTCAGCGACGATGAGTTCGACCGCATGATCGCCGCCGACGAGTTGCTGGAGTGGGCGATCGTGCACAACTCCTACCGGTACGGCACGCCGCGCCCCCCGATCGACGCCGCCCTCGGCGCCGGCCGTCGGGTGCTGCTCGAGATCGACCTGCAGGGTGCGCGGCTCGTGCGCCAGGCGATGCCCGAGGCCATCCTGGTGTTCTTGCTGCCTCCGACGTGGGAAGAACTGGTGCGCCGGCTCATCGGCCGGGGCACCGAGGACGCCGCCGAACAGTCCCGCCGGCTCGAGACGGCCAAGGTCGAATTGGCCGCCCAAGACGAGTTCGACGTCAAGGTCGTCAACCGCGACGTCAGCGAAGCGGCGCGAGAAGTCGTAGAGTTGATGGCAGTGCCCGTTTCCCCATAGGGGTTCGCGCGCGCCTACTTTTCTCAATTCCCCTATAAAGGAGCACTAATGGCTGACAAGAACAGCGGAATCATTGACCCGCCCATCGACGAACTGCTGTCGAAGGTCGACTCCAAATACCAGCTCGTGATCTTCGCGTCGAAGCGCGCCCGCCAGATCAACAACTACTACGCCGACCTGCACGAGGGAAGCCTCTTCGACAACGTCGGACCGCTCGTCGACTCGACCATCGAAGACAAGCCGCTCTCGGTAGCCCTGCGCGAGATCAACAACGACAAGCTCGAGCTCAAGAGACTGTCGGGCGAGTAATCACCTCTGAGAATCACCCAGTGACCGTCTTGAACGTCGTCGTCGGAATTACCGGCGGTATCGCGGCGTACAAGGCGGTTTCTGTCGTCCGGGCCCTGGTTCTGGCCGGGCACGACGTGCACGTCGTCGCGACGGATGCCGCGCTCAAGTTCGTGGGGAAGCCGACTCTCGAGGCCATCAGCCGCAATACCGTGCACACCGACCTCTACGAGGGTGTGGCCGAGGTGCGCCACGTGGCGATCGGCCAGGCCGCCGACCTCATCGTGATCGCCCCGGCCACCGCCAACTCGATCGCGAAGCTCGCCGCCGGCATCGCCGACGACCTGCTCGGCAACACCGTGCTCGCGTCGACGGCGCCGGTCGTCATCGCACCGGCGATGCACACCGAGATGTGGCAGAACCCCGCCACCGTTGCGAACGTGGCCCTGCTGCGGTCGCGCGGCGTGCACGTCGTCGGCCCCGCGGTCGGGCAGCTGACCGGCAAAGACAACGGCCCCGGACGCCTGTCCGAGCCCGACGACATCGTCGCGGCGGCCCTCGCCGTCGTCGCCACCAAAGACCTCGCGGGAATGAGGCTCCTCGTCACCGCGGGCGGCACCCGTGAGGCGCTCGACCCCGTGCGCTACATCGGCAACCGGTCGAGCGGAAAGCAGGGCCTCGCTATCGCCCACGCCGCCGCCGCCCGCGGAGCCACCGTCACGCTCATCGGGGCCAACCTCGAGGTGCACGCCGCGGCATCCGAATCTCTCACCGTGGTGCACGTGGGTTCTACCCTCGAACTCGAGGCCGCCGTCGTCGCCGCCGCTCCCGAGGCGCAGGTCGTCATCATGGCCGCCGCGGTCGCCGACTACCGTCCCGAGTCCGTCGCGCAGAGCAAGATCAAGAAGGAGACGCAGGGCGACACCCTGCAGCTCACCCTCGTGAAGAACCCCGACATCCTGGCCGGCCTCGCCGAGAGGCGCGCACCCGGGCAGCTGATCATCGGCTTCGCCGCGGAGACCGAGCAGGGGCGTGACGCCCTCGTCGAACTCGGCCGCGCCAAGATCGCGCGCAAGGGCGCCGACTATCTCGTCCTCAACAGGGTGGGCTGGAGCGAGGGCTTCGCCACAGACGGTAACGCCATCATCGTGCTCGATCGGGCCGGAGATATAGTGAGCGAGGCGAGCGGCAGCAAGGCGTCGGTGGCCGAACGTATCCTCGACCTGTTGATCTAATTCCTTCACCCTTTCACCCAGCCAGAGGCTAATCAATGAGCTCCCCACTGCGTCTTTTCTCGTCCGAATCCGTGACGGAAGGCCACCCTGACAAGATCTGCGACCAGATCTCCGACAGCATCCTCGACGCGCTGCTCACGGTCGACCCGCAGGCCCGGGTCGCTGTCGAGACCCTCGTCACCACCGGTCTCGTGCACGTCGCGGGCGAGGTCACGACGAGCGGGTACGTCGACATCCCCACGATCGTGCGCAAGCGCATCTCCGAGATCGGCTACAACTCCTCCGACGTCTGGTTCGACGGCCGCTCGTGCGGCGTCTCGGTCTCGATCGGCGGCCAGTCGCCCGACATCGCCGCGGGTGTCGACCACGCCCAGGAGACCCGCGAAGAGTCGAGCGGCGACATCGACGACATCCAGGGTGCGGGCGACCAGGGCATCATGTTCGGGTTCGCCACCATCGAGACCCCCGAACTCATGCCCCTGCCCGTGTGGCTGGCGCACCGCCTCGCCGAGCGTCTCGCGTTCGTGCGCAAGTCGGGCCTCGTCGACTACCTGCGCCCCGACGGCAAGACCCAGGTGACCATCGGCTACGACGGAGCCATCCCGCGCACCGTCGAGACCGTCGTCGTCTCCACCCAGCACTCGCCCTCGATCTCCACACAGCAGCTGCGCACAGAGATCGAAGAGATCGTCATCCGCCCGGTGCTCTCCACGATCGATCTCGACTCGAACAACGTTCGCGTGCTCATCAACCCCACCGGTGTGTTCCACATCGGCGGACCTCAGGGCGACGCCGGCCTCACCGGCCGCAAGATCATCGTCGACACCTACGGGGGAGCGGCCCGTCACGGCGGCGGGGCCTTCAGCGGAAAAGACCCGTCGAAGGTCGACCGTTCGGCGGCCTACGCGCTGCGCTGGGTAGCCAAGAACGCCGTCGCGGCCGGATTCGCCGACCGCCTCGAGGTACAGGTCGCCTATGCCATCGGCAAGGCGTCGCCCGTTGGGCTCTACGTCGAGACCTTCGGCACCGCCCACGTCGGCGAAGACATCATCATCGACTCGATCCAGTCGGTGTTCGACCTGCGCCCGAGCAAGATCATCAGCGAGCTCGATCTGCTGCGGCCGATCTACGCCGAGACGTCGACCTACGGCCACTTCGGCCGCGAACTGCCGAACTTCACCTGGGAGCGACTCGATCGCGTCGACGCCCTGCGCGCCGCCGCGAAGCTATAGAAGCGCTCTTCGAGACGGAGGCGGCGATGACTCAGGCACCGGGCGGCCACCGTCCGATCGCCCGCGTACTCATCGACTCCCCGCTGCCGCAACTCGACCGGCTGTTCGACTACGGCATCCCCGAGGCACTGCGTGAGCGGGCCGTCGCGGGTGTGCGCGTGCGGGTGCCGCTGCGCTCGGCCGGCCGGGTCGCCGACGGCTTCATCGTCGAGATCGCGCCGCCCGGCGACTACACGGGTGTGCTGAGCGAGATCGAAGAGGTCGTCTCCGCCGTCCAGGTGCTCACGCCCGAGGTGTGGGCGCTCGCCCGCAAGGTGTCCGAGCGCGCCGCGGGCAACGCCAACGACATCGTGCGGCTCGCCGTTCCGAACCGTCAGGTGCGCGTCGAGAAAGCATTCCTCGCCGCCGCCGAGGCGCAGCCCGACGACGGTGGGCGAGCGTCGCTCGCGCCCCTCGACGCGCCGGCGCGGGTGCAGGGATACGGCGACGGCGTCATAGAGACCGCGATCGCCGCACGATCGCGGTTCGCGGTCGACGCCATCCCGCTCGTCGCCGAGGTGTCGCCCGGCGTGTGGGTGGGCGAGTGGGCCGTCACCATGGCGGCCGCGGCGGCCGCGACGCTCGCGGGCGGTGCGACGGCCATTCTCGCCGTGCCCGACTACCGCGACCAGGAACAGCTGGCGTCGGCTCTCGCCGCGATTCTGCCGGCGCAACGCGTCATCCGTCTCGATGCGAAGCAGTCCAACCCCGACCGCTACCGGGCCTTCCTGCGCTGCCTGAGCGACGACCCCGTCGTGATCATCGGCAACCGGTCGGTCGTCTACGCCCCCGCGGCGAACCTGGGGCTCGTCGCGATCTTCGACGACGGCGACCCGCTGCACAGCGAGCCGCTCAGCCCCTACGTGCACTCCCGTGACGCCGCGCTCGTGCGGCAAGAGCAGAGCGGCTGCGCACTGATGTTCCTCGGGCACGCGCGCAGCACCGAGGTCGAGCGGCTCGTCGAGGTGCACTGGGTGCGTGCCTTCGCGCCGCAGCCCGCCGTCCTGCCCAAGGTCGTGCCGACCGCGCAGCAGTCGTCGGAAGACCGGCTCGCGGCGCAGGCGCGCATTCCGTCCACCGCCTGGCGCGAGGCCCGCGCCGCGCTCGAGTTCGGGCCGGTGCTCGTGCAGGTCGCGCGGCCCGGCTACGCGCCGAAGCTCTCCTGCGCCGACTGCAAGCGCAGCGCCCGGTGCATGAAGTGCGAGGGTCCGCTCGGCCAGAAGACCTCGCGCTCGACCCCGGCCTGCAACTGGTGCGGCGCCCTCGCCGTCGACTGGAAGTGCGCGAACTGCGACGGCGA
This sequence comes from Conyzicola sp., assembly GCF_046714715.1. Lineage (GTDB taxonomy): Bacteria > Actinomycetota > Actinomycetes > Actinomycetales > Microbacteriaceae > Conyzicola. Next base: position 32,515 of record NZ_JBKKAD010000153.1, read on the forward strand.
ACGGCTGCGCTTCGTCGGCTCCGGCGCCGGGCGCACCGCCGAAGACCTCGGCCGCGCCTTCCCGGGCGTGCGCGTCATCGTCGCCGACGGCGAGCGGCCCATCCTCACGGTCGGTGCCGAGCCGGCGCTCGTCATCGCCACCCGCGGCGCCGAGCCGATCGCGGCGGGCGGCTACCGCGCCGTGCTGCTGCTCGACGGCGAGAGCATGATCGCGCGAGAGAGCCTGCGGGTCGCCGAGGACTGCCTGCGCTGGTGGTCGAATGCCGCGGCCCTCGCGGCGCGGCGGGCGCCCATCGTGCTCGTGGGTGTCGGCGGCGCGCTCGCCTCGGCGTTCGTCACGTGGCGGCAGGCCGACTTCGCCCGCTCCGAGCTCGCCGACCGGCGTGCCCTGCGTTTCCCGCCCGCCGTGCGCGTCGCGACCGTCACGGGCACGGTGCAGGCCGTCGCCGACGCCGTCGCGGCGCTGGGCGTCGACGGCCCCGACATCCTCGGCCCGGTAGACGTCGACGGCGGGGGAGTGCGCACCATCGTGCGCTTCGACTACGCCAGGGGCGCCGAGATCGCCGCGGCCCTGCGCGCCGAGGTGGTCAAGTCGGCCGCCAATCGCCGGCGTGCCCTCGGCAAGGCCGCCCGCGGTCCCGTGCCGGTGAGCCTCAAGGTGCGCTTCGACGACGTCGAGCCGTTCCTCGAGCAATAGCGCGTTGCCGGTCGAGTGAGGCCGCCTGCGGCCTGTATCGAGATTTCAGCGAGGTTTCGATACGGTCGCTGAGCGACCTACTCAACCAGCTCGATCCACGGATGGGGGAGAATGACCTAATGACTTCTCTGCGCCTCGTCTTCGCCGGCAGCCCGGCGGCCGCCGTGCCGAGCCTCACGACTCTCGCCGCCTCGCGGCACGAGGTCGCCGCGGTGGTCACCCGTGAGGATTCGCCCCAGGGGCGCCGCGGCATCCTGACCCCGACCCCCGTGGCAACCCTCGCCGACGAGCTCGGTATTCCGACGATCAAAGCCAACCGGCTCGCGGGCGACGCGACCGAGGCGATCACGGCCCTGCGGCCCGACCTCGGCGTCATCGTCGCCTACGGCGGCCTCGTGCGCGAACCGCTGCTCAGCGCGCCGAAGTACGGCTGGGTCAACCTGCACTTCTCGCTGCTGCCGCGCTGGCGTGGCGCTGCCCCCGTGCAGCGCGCGATCATGGCCGGTGACGACCTCACGGGTGCCACCGTGTTCCAGCTGGTTCCCGAGCTCGACGCCGGCGACGTCTTCGGGCAGTTCACGCAGTCGATCGGCTCGCACGAGACCGCCGGTCACCTGCTCGACTCGCTCGCCGTGAGCGGTGCCGAGCTTCTCGCCGCCGTCGTCGACGCTATTGCCGAAGGCGATGCCCGGGCCGAGCCGCAGGCCGGCGACGTGACCCTCGCCCCCAAGCTCACCCTCGCCGACGGCCTGGTCGATTTCGCCCGGCCCGCCCACGACGTGGTCAACCTCGTGCGCGGCGTGACCCCAGAACCCGGAGCCTTCACCACGCTCGACGGCGCCCGCCTCAAGATCATCGACGCCGCGATCGCGAGAGACGCACCGCGCCTCGTCCCCGGCCACCTCGCCCAGGAAGGCAAGCTCATCCTCGTTGGAACAGCGACAGAACCCGTGCAGCTCGTGACCGTGCACCCGGCGGGCCGCAAGGCCATGAACGCCGGCGACTGGTGGCGCGGCCGCCCCGCCGACGCCGCGACCGTCGTCGACGCCCCGGCGGTCGCCGAGTGAGCGCCGTGCAGCCCGCGCGCCGCATCGCGCTCGACGTCATCCTCGCGGTGCGAGAGTCGGATGCCTACGCGAACCTCCTCCTGCCCGTGCGCCTCCAGAGGGCCAAGCTCTCCGAGGCCGACGCCGGCCTCGCGACCGAACTGACCTACGGCACGCTGCGCCGCCAGGGCTACTACGACGCGGTCATCGCGCTGGCGGCCGGACGCCCGGTCGACAAGATCGACCCCGCGATCCTCGACGTGCTGCGACTCGCCTGCCACCAGCTGCTGTCGATGCGCGTCGCCCAGCACGCCGCGGTCGACGAGTCCGTGCAACTCGCCAAGACCGTCGGCTCGAACTCCGCCACCGGGTTCGTGAACGGCGTGCTGCGCACCATCACCCGCACCCCGGCCGCGGAATGGCACGAGCGCGCCCTCGACTCGGCCAAGAACGCCGACGAGCGTCTCGCCATCGCGTACTCGCACCCCGTCTGGATCATCCGGGCCTTCCGCTCCGCCCTCGCCGCGGAGGGCCGCGCCGCCGAGCTCGACGCGCTGCTCGAGGCCGACAACGTGGCACCGCGGGTGAGCGTCGTCGCGCTTCCCGGCGAATCCACCGTCTCCGAACTCGACGCCTACGCAGCCGCCTACTCGCCGGTCGGCGCCGTGCTCGACGGGGGAGACCCGCTGCAGCTCGAGGCCGTACGTGCCGGTCGTGCCCGCGTGCAAGACGAGGGCTCGCAGCTCGCGGCCCTCGCGCTCAGCCGCGTGCGCCCGATCGTGGCGGGCGAGCGCTGGCTCGACCTCTGCGCCGGCCCGGGCGGCAAGGCCGCCCTGCTCGCCGCGGAGGCCCGCGTCGGCGGGGCCACGCTGATCGCCAACGAGGTCGTTCCCGCCCGCGCCGAACTCGTGCGCAATGCCCTCGCCGTCTTCGAACCGGCGCCCGAGGTGTGGGAGCTCGACGGCACGACCGTCGGCGACGACCACGCCGACGAGTTCGACCGCATCCTGATCGACGCCCCCTGCACCGGTCTCGGCGCCCTGCGTCGCCGACCCGAGGCACGCTGGCGCAAGTCGCCGCGCGACGTGGCCCACCTCTCGGGGCTGCAGTCGAACCTGCTGAACGCCGCGATCACCGCGCTCAAGCCGGGCGGCGTGCTCGCCTACGTCACCTGCTCGCCGCACCTCGCCGAGTCGAAGGTGATCGTCGAGGGTGCCGTCAAGAAGTGGGGCGCCGCCATCGAGCGCATCGACACTCCCGCGGTGCTCGCGACGATCACCGACGCCGAGCTCGACCTGGGCCCGACCAACGGACCGCCAGCGCAGCACGCCCAGCTCTGGCCGCACCGCCACGGCACGGACGCCATGTTCATCCAGCTCATCAGTAAGGTCTAGCCATGCGTGTGCGTATCAACCCCAGCATCCTCGCCGCCGACTTCGCCAACTTCGAGCGCGAACTCGGCCGCATCGCGACCGCCGACCTCGTGCACGTCGACATCATGGACAACCACTTCGTGCCGAACCTGACTTTCGGGCCGACGATGACCGAGCGCCTCCAAGAGCTCTCGGCGATCCCGCTCGACGTGCACCTCATGATCGACGACCCCGACCGCTGGGCCCCCGGGTACGCCGAACTCGGCGCGTACTCCGTCACCTTCCACGCGGAGGCCGCGAAAGACGCGGTCTCGCTCGCCCGCCGCCTGCGCGACATCGGCGCCCGCGCCGGCATCGCCCTGAAGCCCGGCACGCCGGTCGAGCCGTTCCTCGACCTGCTGCCCGAGTTCGACCAGGTACTCGTGATGACCGTCGAGCCCGGCTTCGGCGGCCAGAGCTTCATGGCCGAGACCATGCCGAAGCTCGGCCTGCTGCGCGAAGCGGTGACGAAGTCCGGCCTCGACGTGTGGCTGCAGGTCGACGGCGGCATCACCGCCGACACGATCGTCATCGCGGCCGAGGCCGGAGCCGACACCTTCGTCGCCGGCTCGAGCGTCTTCCGCGGCGAGCCCGCCGACAACATCGCCTCGCTGCGCGCCGCCGCCGAGGCCCACGTGCACTAGCCGACCCCGCACCGCAACAGCCCGGAAACACGCCGCGGCTAGCATCGGCACGTCCACCCTCAGAACCACCGGAGCACCATGACCACCGCACGCGTCCCCTACTACCTCGACTGCGACACCGGAATCGACGACGCTCTCGCCGTCGCCTACCTCCTCGCGGCGGCCGCCGACGAGTCGAACGGCATCGAGATCGTCGGCATCGGCAGCGTGAGCGGCAACGTTTCCGCCAGCGTCGGCGCCCACAACACCCTCGACCTCATCTCGCTCTCCGGACGCGACGACATCCCGGTCGCCGTGGGCGCGCACCACCCGCAGGGCGGCTCGTTCCGCGGCGGTGCCCCCCACGTGCACGGGGCCAACGGCATCGGCGACGTCGTGATCGCGAAGTCCGTGTCATCCGTTCTCGTGGGCGAATCCGCCGAACAGCTGCTCGTGCGCCTCGCCCACGAGCACGAGGGCGAACTGCGCGTCATCGCGATCGGCCCGCTCACCAACATCGCGGCGGCCCTGCGCCTCGACCCCGCCCTGCCGGGACTGGTCAAGGAACTCACGCTGATGGGCGGCGCCGCGAACGTGCCCGGCAACATCACGCCCGTCGCCGAGGCGAACATCGCAAACGATGCGGATGCCGCGGCGGAGGTCTTCGCGGCCGACTGGTTCATCACCATGGTGCCCCTCGACGTGACGATGCCCAACGTCTTCCTCGAGCACCACCGCGAGGCGCTCATCGAGTCGGGACGACCCGTCGCGGTCGCGCTCGGTCACATGCTCGACTACTACTTCGAGTTCTACGTGGGCGTCTACGGGCACCGCGCCTCGGCGCTGCACGACCCGCTCGCGGTGGCGATCGCACTCGGCGATGTCGGGCTCAAAACGGCCCCCGTCGTGCGCGTGCTCGTCGACGACACCGACGGTCCCGGCCGCGGCCAGACCATCTGCGACCTGCGCGGCATGTACAACGGCTTCCCCGAACAGTCGGGGGCCCACGCGCGCGTCGTGCTCGCCCTCGACGACGACTTCGCACCCACCCTGCTCGCCACACTGCTCACCGCCTAGTTAGGACCGTCATGACCGTCGTCGACAAGGACTCCGAAGGACAGGGCGTTCGCCAGTACCACATCGGCATCGCCCCGGGCGAGGTGAGCTCGGTCGCGCTGCTGCCGGGCGACCCCTTCCGCGTGCCGATGATCGCCGAGTTCCTCACCGACGTGAAGGACGTCGCCCACCAGCGCGAGCACCGCACGATGACGGGGTACTACAAGGGCAAGCACATCACGGCCACCTCGACCGGCATGGGCTGCCCGTCCACCGCCATCGCGGTCGAGGAGCTGGCCCGGGTGGGCGTCACGTCGTTCATCCGCGTCGGCAGCTCGGCCGGTCTGCAGGCGGGCATCGAGCCAGGCGACCTGCTTGTGAGCGAGGGCACTCTGCGCAACGACGGCACCACGGCCGCGTACGCGCACCACGGGTTCCCGGCCGTCCCCGACCTGAAGATCGCGGTCGAGCTGCACCGCATCGCCCTCGAACTCTCGGCCGGCTCGTCGACAAACGTCTTCTCGGGCATCAATGCCAGCGACGACGCCTTCTACGCCGAAGGCCCGGAGTGGATCAGCGAGCTCAACCGCCTCGGCATCCTCAACGTCGAGATGGAGAGTTCGGCGCTGTACGTCGTCGCCCGCCTGCGCGGCCTGCGCGCCGGCATGATCTGCGCGGCCTCGAGCAACCTCGTCGACGGGGCCTCGCTCTATTCCGACAAGAACACGGCGATGAAAGAGGGCTGGATGCGCAGCATCGAGGTCGCGCTCGAGACCGCCGTCAGCCTCGACCTCTAACGGAAAGCGAAACCCGATGATCCGCACGATTATCAGCGGCGCCACGATCGCCGCCGTCGACGCCCTCGGCACCGAGCACGCCAGCGGCTGGGTCGCGTTCGACGACGCCGAGATCGTCGGTGTCGGCGGCGGCCTCCCGCCCGAGTGGGCCGTTCGCGGTCACGGACCGGCGGGGGAGACGCTCGCTGCGCCGCCCACGATCGAGCTGATCGACGGCACGGGGCACCTGCTCACCCCCGGGCTGATCAACACCCACCACCACCTCTACCAGTGGCTCACCCGCGGCTGGGCGCAGGACTCGATCCTGTTCGACTGGCTCGTCGCGCTCTACCCGGCCTGGTCGATGATCGACGCCGACCTGGTCGAGGCGGGCGCCGAGGCGGCCATCGCCGTGCTCGCCCGGTCGGGCTGCACGACGGTCGCCGACCACCACTACGTGTTCCCGGCCGGATCGGGCGACATCCTCGGCGGGATCGTTGCGGCGGCCTCCCGCGTCGGGGTGCGCTTGCACGGCACCCGCGGCTTGATGGACCTCGGCCGCTCGCAGGGCGGGCTGCCGCCGGACTTCGCCGTGGAGACCACCGGCGCGGCGCTGCAGGCCAGCGCCGACGCCGTCGAGAAGTACCACGACCCGGCGCGAGAGGCGATGGTGCAGATCGCCATCGCTCCGTGTTCGCCGTTCTCCGTGACATCCGACCTGCTCTCCGAGGCCGCCGTGCTCGCCCGCTCTCTCGACGTGCGCCTGCACACGCACGGCTCGGAGACCGTGGAGGAGGACGCGTTCTGCCTCGAGAAGTGGGGCAAGACGCCCACCCAGTACCTCGACGACCTCGGCTGGCTCGGCGACGACGTCTGGATGGCGCACTGCGTGCACCTCGACGACCACGCGATCGGCCGCTTCGCCGCCACCGGCACGGGAGTCGCGCACTGCCCGTCGTCGAACGCCCGGCTCGCCGCCGGCATCGCTCCCGTGCCGCAGTTGCTAGCCGCGGGTGTCCCCGTCGGGCTCGGAGTCGACGGTTCGGCGTCGAACGAGTCGGGGCAGCTCGGCACCGAGATCCGCAACGCCGTGCTGATGAACCGCCTGCGCGCGGGCGCCGACGGCATGACCGGACGGCAGGGGCTCTACATCGCGACGATGGGCGGCGCGCGAGTGCTCGGACGCCAGAACGAGATCGGCTCGATCGAGGTCGGCAAGCTCGCCGACCTGGTGCTCTGGCGCGTCGACGGCGTCGAGCACGCGGGCATCGCGGACCCCGTCGCGGCGCTCACGCTGGGCGCCCAGCCGCCGGTGACCAAACTCTTCGTGCACGGCCGCGTGGTGGTCGACGACGGCGAACTCGCCCGTGTCGACGAGCGCGGTGTAGCCCGCGCGGCGACGCGCGCGGCGACGGCCCTCGCCCAGCGCGCCGGCGTCCTGGCCTAGCCGCTGGGCACTCAAAGGCCCTCACGCCCCCACGCCGATCTCGCAACTCAGGCAGAATCACGAGCCGCAGGCCAGCACCCGCCGGTTTCCGGGCTCCGGTTCATCCGCCGGCCGTTTCTGCCTGAGTTGCGAGAACCCGCGTTCGTGATTCAGGGCGGATGCGCCCGTGGTCCGCACGACCCGCGCCAGACCGCGCGACGAGCCGCGCGGCCGGGTATCCGTCCTGAATGCGGAACATCCGTCCGGGAAATCAGCCGCGGTGACCTCGCAACTCAGGCAGAATCGGGCGCCGCCGGTACCGCGCCCGCGCGATACCGGGCCCCGCGTCATCCGCCGGCCGTTTCTGCCTGAGTTGCGAGATCCCGTGCACGCCGCCACGGCCCGGCGATTCCGCCACGGGCGTACCCGACGAGATCCCGCCCGCCGCAGCACGGGGATCTGCTTGGATGGAGCCATGACTGATTCACCGAAGACCAAGCCCGAAGTCGAGTTCTACGAGGGCCCCGAGCCCACCGAACTCGTGATCATCGATATCGAAGAGGGAACCGGCGCGGAAGCTCAGCCCGGCGCGACCGTCGACGTGCACTACCTCGGCGTCGATTTCGAGAGCGGCGAAGAGTTCGACTCCAGCTGGAGCCGCGGCCAGAGCATCAACTTCCCGCTCGGCAGCCTCATCGCCGGCTGGCAGCAGGGCATCCCCGGCATGAAGGTCGGCGGACGTCGCCAGCTGATCTGCCCGCCCGAGCTCGCCTACGGCCCCGTCGGCGGCGGACACCGCCTCTCGGGCCGCACCCTCACCTTCGTGATCGACCTGCTCGGCACGAAGTAGCAGCACCGCACGCGGGCCCGTCGAGCGATCGGCGGGCCTGCGCTCGTTAACCCCCGACCAGCCGCGCCAGATCTTCGAGCGCCCGGAACGGGTCGTCGCCGGCAGGCAGCAGCACGACGCTGTTCGCGCCGGCCGCGTACAACTCGTCGAGCCGCGCCCGCGCCGACTCGACCGTGCCGACGACCGCCAGCTGGTCCACCCACGCGTCGGGAAGGGCGGCCGCGAACGCCTCGGGAGACGCCACCGACGCGCGCAGGGCGAAGAACTCCTCGGCGAACGGCAGCGGTTCGATGTGCACCCGGCCGTCCGGTTCGCCTACCCAGTCGAGCCGGGTGCGGGCGACTTTCCGCGCGACAGAGGCATCCGGATGAACCGCCGCCACGTTGTACGCCACGATCCGGTGCGGGCGGCTCGCATCGATCTGTCGGCGAACCGTCTCGAGGTACTCGGGGGTTACCGGTTCCGCGAGGGCCGTGCCGTCGGCGACGCGCCCCGACAGCGCGAGCGATTTCGGACCCCGCACCCCCGCGAGGACGAGCGGCGGTTCGGCGGCGGGGCTCTCGAGTTCGACACCGCGCAGCCGCACGTACCGTCCCTCGACCGACACGGTCTCCGCGTGCAGCAGCGACCGCATCGCGACGATCGTCTCCTCCAGCATCGTCAGCGGGCTCGCCGGCCAGGCGCCCACCTGTCGCATCCACGCCGGCATGCCGTGCCCGACCCCGATCGTCACCCGGCCGGGGAACAGCTCGGCCAGCGTGTTCGCCTCGAGCGTCGCGAACGCGACGTTGCGTGCGGCGGCCGGCAGGATGCCGATGCCCACGTGGATGCGCGAGGTGACGGCCAGCGCGACCGCCGCCTGCGCGATTCCACCGCGGAAGAAGCAGTCTTCGACGATCCAGAGTTCGCCGAAGCCGAGCGTCTCTGCCGCGCGGGCGAAATCGGCGATGCGGTCGGCGGCGAGGTCGCGGGGGAGGGAGACACCCAGTGCACGGTCGTTGAGCATGAGGGCACTCTATCGATTGCTCGCAATTCGGGGCTGGCGGGGCTAGATTGGCCCAAAGGACGGAGTCCGCGTGTTCCTCACCATTTTCGCGATCGGTATCGTCGCCATCATCCTGATCATCAGCGCCCTGCTCATCTGGCGCGAGCGACGCGCCGGCGACTACCAGGACCACCTCGACCCGCGCGACCAGCCGGGAGGCGAGCATGCCGCGGCCATGGCAGCCGCCTACTCCTCGGGTCCCTCGAGCATGGGCGGCGGGGCCTTCGGCCCGTGACCGTGCGCGGGGCGGGCGCCACGACTAGTACCCTTGACCTCGTGAAAACTTTCGACGACCTGTTTGCCGAGCTGAGCGAGAAGGCCGTGTCACGCCCCGAAGGGTCTGGCACCGTCGCAGAGCTCGACGCCGGCGTGCATGCCATCGGCAAGAAGATCGTCGAAGAGGCAGCCGAGGTGTGGATGGCCGCCGAGTTCCAGAGCGACACCGAAGCTGCCGAAGAAATCTCGCAGCTGATCTACCACGTAC
>NZ_JBKKAD010000154.1:0-4475 GCF_046714715.1 Conyzicola sp.
CGGTCGCGTTCGGGTTGTCGTTGAACGGTTCGACGTTCACGAAGCCCTGCGAGCGGTACAGGCCGCCCGCGGCCGCGAGGCTCGCGTTGGTGTCGAGCACGAGCTCGGTCGCGCCGAACTCCCGCGCCCGGCGCTCCAGTTCGGCCAGCAGCGCGCGCCCGTAGCCGAGCCCGCGGGTGTGCGGCTGCAGCCAGAGGTGCTTGACCTCGAACCGCACCCCGCCGCTCGGGCCGTCGTCGATGCGCCGGATCCCGCCGCAGCCCACGTCGGCGGGTTCGCCAGCGAGGTCCTCGCCCTCGACGACGACGAACACGCCGCGGGGCGGCACGAACTGTTCGGGGTCGGGGGTCGACACGGTGTAGGTGCCGCCGGTGAACCCCAGCTCGCGGCTGGAGAAGTACTCGTCGAGCAGGGCGTGAGCCGCGGCATCCGTCGTCTGTGATTCGCGCCATGTGACCATGCCACAAGCCTAGGCGGCTGTAGGTTGGGAACCATGACTACGAAGGTCGCCGTCGTCGGCGCAACCGGAACCATGGGACGTCTCGTCTCCCGCCTCGTCGACGAATCCGAGGACTTCGAGATCGTCGCCTCGCTCGGTTCGAAGAACCCGCTCAGCGACATGCTCGGGGCGGATCTAGTGGTGGATGTCACGCTGCCGGGCATCTCGCAGGGGGTCGTCGACTTCGCGGTGGCGAACGGACTGAACGTACTCGTCGGCACCTCCGGCTGGTCGGCCGACCGCATCGTCTCGCTCGAGCACCTGCTCGCCGACGTGCCGGGTGTCGGCGTCGTCATCATCCCCAATTTCTCGCTCGGCTCGGTGCTGGCCACGTCGTTCGCCGCGACCGCGGCCCGGTTCTACGACTCGATCGAGATCATCGAGGCGCACAAGTCGTCGAAGGTGGACTCGCCCAGCGGCACCGCCGTGCGCACCGCGGAACTCATCGGCAAGGCCCGCGCGACGCTCGGCCCGGTGATCGCACCGCACGCCGACCAGCGCGCCCGCGGCCAGCAGGTGGCGAGCGTGCCGATCCACAGCCTGCGCATGGAGGGCGTCGTCGCCAAGCAGGACGTGGTCTTCGGCGGAAACGGCGAGACGCTCACGCTGAGCCACGTCACGATGTCGGAGACGTCGTACGAGACCGGCATCATGCTGGCCCTGCGCGCCACACGCGGAGCCGAGGGCGTCACGGTCGGGCTCGACAAGCTGCTCGACATCTCGTGAGGGGCCGCATAGCCGCCATCACGATGGCGGTGCTGCTCGTGATCTACCTCGTGTTCGTGGTCAACTACGCGTTCGTGCTCATCGGCACGGGTGTCGGCGTCGCCATCGCCATGGGGATCGCGCTGCTCGTACTGCCGCTCATCGCGGCCTGGCTGCTCTACCGCGAGATCGCCTTCGTGCTGCGCGGCGAGCGGCTCGTGCGGATCATGGGCGCCGCAGGGGAACTTCCCGTCGACGACCTGCCGCGACTGCCGAGCGGGCGTGCCGAGGCCGCCGCCGCCGACGCGCAGTTTCCCGCCTACAAGGAGGCGGTGGAGCAGCACCCCGACTCGTGGCGCGCCTGGTTGCTGCTCGGCCTCGCCTACGACGCCAGCGGCGACCGCTCCCGCGCGCGCTGGGCGACGCGGGAGGCGATCAAGCTGGAGCGCACCGTCGGTTGAGTAGGTCGCGCAGCGACCGTATCGAAACCTAGTGCCAGACGGCCGCGATGGCCTGCTGCACCGTCGAGTGCTCGAAGACGAAGCCGTCGTCCAGCAGCCGGCGCGGAACCGACTTCTGGCTCGCCAGTAGCAGTTCGCGTCCCGGTTCGCGCAGCGCCGTGCGCACGACGGGCTCGGGGATCCGCCAGGGGTGCCAGCGGTGCATCGCCTCGGCGAGCGTCGACGTCACCTCTTCCGACCGGGCCGGCGTCGGGCCGGCCAGGTTGACGGGACCGGCGAGCTGCGACGTCAGCAGGTGCCGGATGGCCGCGGCCTCGTCGTGCAGGCTGATCCACGGCCAGTACTGTGCTCCCGTTCCGAGTGTGGCGCCCAGCCCGAACCTGGTGAGCAGCTGCAGCGGCGTGAACGCTCCGCCGTCGCCGACCACGAGCCCGGTGCGGAGGGTCACGACCCGGGTGGCGTGGCCGGCCAGATTCGCGGCCTGCTCCCACGCGTCGACGACGTCGGAGAGGAAGCCCTCGCCCTTCGTGGACTCCTCGGTGAGCTCTTCGTCGCCGCGGTCACCGTAGAAGCCCACGGCCGACGCGCTGAGGAAGGTGGCGGGCGGTGTGGGCGAGCTGGGGATGGCGTCGGCCAGGGTCCAGGTGGCGTCGATGCGCGAGCGCAGGATCTCGCGCTTGTAGCCGGGCGTCCACGGCAGGCGGCCGGTGGAGGCGCCGGAGAGGCTGATGACGGCGTCGACCGAGGCGATGAGCCCGGGGTCGATCACGCGAGCCGCCGGGAACCAGCGGTACTCCGAGCTGGAACGGCGTTCGCGGCGCACGAGACGCAGGACTTCGTGGCCGTCGGCCTCAAGCTGGGTGGTCAGCTCGGAGCCGATGAGCCCGCTGGCTCCGGCCATAAGTATCCGCATCAGGCGAGGCTGGCTTCGAGAGTGATCGGGATGCCGGCGAGCGCGCGGGACACGGGGCAGTTCTCCTTGGCCTCGGCCGCGAGGCGCTCGAAGTCCTCCTCGCTGATTCCGGGCACCTTGGCGCTGACCAGCAGGTGGCTGCCGGTGATGCCGACGGACGGGTCGAAGGTCACCGCCGCGGTGACTTGGAGGCTCTCCGCTGTGTGGCCGGCCGTAGCGAGTCCGTTCGCGAAGGCCATCGAGAAGCAGGCGGAGTGCGCCGCACCGAGCAGTTCTTCGGGGTTGGTCTTGCCGGCTTCGCCCTGGGAGCGTGCCGCCCACGAGACCGGGAACTCCGCGGCATCCGAAGAATCGAGCGACGTGGTTCCCGATCCGCCGTGCAGATCTCCGAACCACAGGGTTGTTGCTTCACTGGTGACTGACATTGGATGGTCCCTTTCGTCGATCTCACCCTAAGCCGGGAGGGGCGGTATCGTGAAGGCATGCTGCAATACCTCGACCTGCTGCGCGACGTTCTCGAAAACGGCGCCGAGAAATCCGACCGCACCGGCACCGGAACGCGCAGCGTCTTCGGCCGACAGCTGCGGTTCGACCTCTCCGAGGGGTTCCCGATGCTGACCACGAAGAAGCTGCACCAGAAGAGCATCGTGGGCGAGCTGATTTGGTTCCTGCGCGGCGACACCAACGTGCACTGGCTGCAGGAGCGCGGCATCAACATCTGGAACGAGTGGGCCGACGAGAACGGCGACCTCGGACCGGTCTACGGCCACCAGTGGCGCTCGTGGCCGACGCCCGACGGCGGGTCGATCGACCAGATCGCCAAGGTCATCGACTCGATCAAGAACAACCCCGATTCGCGCCGCCACATCGTGAGCGCCTGGAACGTGGCCGAGGTCGACGACATGGCGCTGCCGCCGTGCCACACGATGTTCCAGTTCTACGTGGCCGACGGAAAGCTCTCGTGCCAGCTGTACCAGCGCTCCGCCGACGTCTTCCTCGGCGTGCCCTTCAACATCGCGTCGTACGCCCTGCTCACGATGATCGTCGCGCAGCTCACCGACCTCGAGCCGGGCGAGTTCGTGCACACCTTCGGCGACGCGCACCTCTACAGCAACCACATCGAGCAGGCCGAGTTGCAGCTCACCCGCGAGCCCGGCGCGCTGCCGACGATGCTGATCAACCCGGAGCGCACCGAGATCGACAGCTTCGAGATCGAAGACTTCACCCTCGTCGACTACGTCGCCGCTCCCTCGATCAAGGCCCCGATCGCCGTATGACGTCGGCACAGTCGATCACGCTCGTGGCCGCGATGGGCCGCAACCGCGTGATCGGTCTCGACGGCGACATGCCCTGGCACTTCTCCGAGGACCTCGCCCACTTCAAGCGCACCACCATGGGCGGCGTGATGATCATGGGCCGCAAGACCTTCGACTCGATCGGCCGCCCGCTGCCCGGTCGCCGCAGCATCGTGATCACCCGCAGCACCGACTGGTCGCACGACGGCGTCGAGGTCGCGCACTCGCTCGACGAGGCCCTCGCCGCGGCCCAGGCGCCGGGGGGAGACACCGCCCCGGTGTTCGTCGTCGGCGGGGGAGAGATCTACGCCCAGTCGCTCGCCCTGGCCGACCGCCTCGTGCTCACCGAGATCGACGACTCCCCGGCCGGAGACACCTTCTTCCCCGAGTGGTCACGCAACGAATGGGTCGAGACCGCCCGCGACACCCGCGACGGCCTCGCGTTCGTCACCTGGGAGCGCGTCTAGGCCTAGGCGCCTGTCGAAGAGGGCGCTCCTCTTCGACGCACCTTTCGCTTCCCAAGCGGCTCGAATCCACGGCCAGTGACGCACCGGTGAAACGTTCCCGTTGTGCAGGACGCGTCCTGCACAACGGGAACGTTT
>NZ_JBKKAD010000155.1:0-7874 GCF_046714715.1 Conyzicola sp.
GTATTATCCCGCCGCCGCGCTAGCGCTCCTCGTGAGCGTCAGCGCGGCGGCCGTTAACCGGCCGTTCTGACGCCTAAACTGGCGGCATGATCGACAACCCGCGCTCCCCTCGAGTACGCGGCGTGGCAAAGCTGGCCAAGAGAGACGCCCGGTTGCAGACCGGGTTCTTCCTTTTGGAGGGCCCCCAAGCCGTTACCGAAGCCCTCACCTACCGGTCGGAGCTTCTCGTTGAGCTCTTCGCCACTCCGACAGCCCTCGACAAGTACCCCGAGATCGCGAGAATCGCCGACGAGATCGACCTCGAGGTCGAATTCGTGACAGAAGACGTGCTCGACTCCATGGCCGACACCGTGACGCCCCAGGGCATCATCGCCGTCTGCAAGCAGTTCCCCACCTCGCTCAAAGACATCCTCGCGGCGGAGCCGAAGCTCATCGCCATCCTCGAAGAGGTACGCGACCCGGGCAACGCGGGAACGATCATCAGGGCCGCGGATGCCGCCGGTGCCGATGCGATCATCCTGACCGGCCGGAGTGTCGACCTCTACAACCCGAAGGTCGTGCGAGCGACCACCGGATCGATCTTCCACATCCCCGTCGCGATCGCGGCCGACCTCGAGACCGTCATCGAGAAGGTCAAGGGCTACGGCCTGCAGATCCTCGCCGCCGACATCAAGGGCGCCGACCTGCTCGAGGCCCGCACCACCGGTGTGCTCGACAAGCCCACCGCGTGGCTGTTCGGCAACGAGGCCCGCGGACTGAACGACGAGCACTACGCCCTCGCCGACAAGGCCATCACCGTGCCGATCTATGGCCACGCAGAATCGATGAATCTGGCGACCGCGGCATCCGTCTGCCTGTATGAAAGCGCGTTCGCGCACCGCTCCGCCTGATTGTTTCAACTTAGTTAAGAAGTTCGTTCAAGTTTGTACCCCACCCGACCCGTGTGGTTGGGTGGGGGCATGGAACCTCTCGTCGTAGTCGACCACGTCAACAAGCACTACGGCGAACTGCACGTTCTGAAAGACATCACCACCACGATCCACCGTGGTGAAGTGGTCGTCGTCATCGGCCCCAGCGGCTCGGGCAAGTCCACGCTGTGCCGGGCGATCAACCGCCTCGAGACCATCGACAGCGGCACCATCACGATCGACGGTAAGCCTCTGCCCGCCGAAGGTTCCGAGCTCGCGAAGCTGCGCGCCGACGTGGGAATGGTGTTCCAGAGCTTCAACCTGTTCTCGCACAAGACGATCCTCGAGAACGTCACCCTCGGCCAGACCAACGTGCGCAAGCGCTCCAAAGCCGACGCCAACAAGCGCGCCATGGAACTGCTCGACCGGGTGGGAGTGGCCAACCAGGCCAGCAAGATGCCGTCGCAGCTCTCCGGCGGGCAGCAGCAGCGCGTGGCCATCGCCCGCGCCCTCGCGATGGACCCGAAGGTCATGCTGTTCGACGAGCCGACCTCGGCCCTCGACCCCGAGATGATCACCGAGGTTCTCGACGTGATGGTCGGCCTCGCCAAAGACGGTATGACCATGGTCGTCGTCACCCACGAGATGGGATTCGCCCGCAAGGCCGCCCAGCGCGTGTTGTTCATGGCAGACGGATCGATCGTCGAAGAGGCCACCCCCGAGAAGTTCTTCACCGACCCCCAAAGCACGAGAGCGCAAGACTTCCTCTCGAAGGTCCTCACCCACTAATCGGTGGGCGAGCAACACAGCAACACAGCAACCAGGAGGAAACCATGAGACTCAAAAAAAGTCTAATGATCTCAGCCATCGCCCTCACCGGCGTGCTCGCGCTCAGCGCCTGCACCAACTCGGCTGAGACCGCACCCGAGGCGACCGTCGAAGAAGATGTCAGCTTCGACGAGGGAACGACCATGGCCGCGCTCAACGAGGCCGGCGAAATCACCATCGGCACCAAGTTCGACCAGCCGCTGTTCGGCCTCGCCGGACCCGACGGCGACCCCGTCGGCTTCGACGTCGAGATCGGCAAGCTGATCGCCGCCAAGCTCGGGATCCCCGCCGATGGCATCACCTGGACCGAGACGGTGTCCACCAACCGCGAGCCCTTCATCCAGAGCGGACAGGTCGACCTCGTCATCGCGACCTACACGATCAACGACGCCCGTAAAGAAGTCGTCTCGTTCGCGGGACCCTACTACGAGGCCGGCCAGGACATCCTGGTTCTCGAGGGCAACCCCGAGGGCATCGAAGGCCCCGAAGACCTCGAGGGCAAGAACGTCTGCAGCGTCTCCGGCTCCACGAGCGAGAAGAACCTCGCCGAGTACGGCGCCGTTGTTCTCCCGGCCGCCGGCTACAGCGACTGCCTCGAGCCCCTGCGCACCGGCGCCGTCGTTGCGGTCTCGACCGACAACGTCATCCTCGCCGGCCTCGCCGACCAGAACGAGGGCGAGTTCGAGGTCGTGAACAACCCGTTCACGCAGGAGCCCTACGGCATCGGCCTCGCGCTCGAAGACGACGAGTTCCGTGCCTGGATCAACGACACCCTCACCGAGGCGTACGACGACGGCGACTGGGAGGCCGCCTGGGAGGCGACCGCCGGCAAGGTCCTCGACCTTCCCGAGCCGCCCGCTGTAGACAACTACACGCGCTAATCCGCAGCACTCACGGAATGGCCCGCGCGGTTCGCCGCGCGGGCCATTCCCCGGCGATAACAACAAGAAAGGGAGGTGGGCTGTGGATGCCGTAATCGAGAACCTTCCCGTTTTCCTCGAAGGATTCGGGCGCACGCTCACCCTCCTCATCATCTCCGGCGCCTCGGCGCTCGCGATAGGCATCGTCGTCGCGGCCATGCGCATCTCGCCGGTAGCGTCGTTCCGCGGATTCGCGGCGGTCTACACCGAGATCGTGCGCAACACCCCGCTCACACTCGTCTTGTTCTTCATGGCCGTGGTCGTGCCGTACCTCGGCATCCGCGCCGACTTCTTCCCCCTCGCGACCGTCGGTCTCGCGGTGTACACCTCGCCGTTCTTCGCCGAGGCCATCCGGTCGGGAATCAACGGCGTGCCGATCGGCCAGGCGGAAGCCGCCCGCAGCATCGGACTCGGCTTCGGCCAGACCCTGCGTCTCGTGGTCATGCCCCAGGCGCTGCGCATGGTCGTGCCGCCGCTCATCAACGTCTTCATCGCTCTCACCAAGAACACCTCCGTCGCCGGCGGATTCTTCGTGATCGAGCTCTTCGCCTCGGCCCGCGTCGTCATCAACGACCGCGGTGACGCGGTCATCGCGATCCTCGTCGCCGTCGCCGTCTTCTACCTGATCATCACCATCCCGCTCGGCCAGATAGCCGCGCGCATCGAGAAGAAGGTGGCGATCCTGCGATGAGTTCCTCCATTCTGTACGACGCCCCGGGACCCAAGGCCAAGCGCCTGTCCCGCATCATCTCGATCATCGGCATCGTGCTGATCCTGGCCCTCGTGGCGTGGATCATCACCGCCCTCGCGGCGCCGCGCGTCTCGATCAACGGCAACGTGCAGCCGAGCCTGCTCGACGCCAGCCGCTGGGACATCTTCAGCGATGTGCAGTTGTGGCTCGGCATCCTCCGCGGCGTGCAGGCGACACTCGCGATGTTCGTCGCCGGGGCCATCGGCGCGCTCATCATCGGCGTGCTGTTCTGCTTCGGCCGCATCTCGGCCACGAAGTGGATCCGCGTGCCCGTCTCGATCCTGCTCGAGTTCTTCCGCGGCATCCCGGTGCTGCTGCTCATGCTGTTCACGCTGCTCGTGTTCAGCACCGGATCGTACTGGGCCGGCGTGGTCGGCCTCGCGGTCTACAACGGCGCGATCATCGGCGAGGCGCTGCGCGCCGGCGTCAACTCGCTGCCGAAGGGCCAGCGCGAGTCCGGGCTCGCCATCGGCCTCACGCCCCTGCAGACACGCTTCAAGATCGAGTTCCCGCAGGCGTTCCGCCAGATGCTGCCCATCATCATCGCCCAGCTCGTCGTGCTCCTGAAGGACACGTCGCTCGCCTACGTGATCAGCTACCCCGAGCTGCTGCGCTACGTCATGACCTATCTGGTGAACTTCTACGGCGAGAGCTACCGGTTCTCGCTGTTCGTGATCGTGCTCGCGATCTACCTGGGCATCAACCTGCTGCTGTCGTGGATCGCCCGGATCGTCGCCCGTCGCACGGCAGCCGGACGGAAAAAGAAGGGCCGTCCCACGACCGTGGGCGAGCCCGTACTGC
Organism: Conyzicola sp.; assembly: GCF_046714715.1. Lineage (GTDB taxonomy): Bacteria > Actinomycetota > Actinomycetes > Actinomycetales > Microbacteriaceae > Conyzicola. The sequence goes on from NZ_JBKKAD010000155.1 coordinate 4,209, forward strand.
TTTACCCCGACGCAGGCGGCTCGGGCTCCGGTGGCGGAGCCATCCTCTAGCCGGCCCGCTAAACTCGGTGCTTGTGTCAGAACCCACCCAGATCACCGAAGAAGCCGTCGCAGCGGCGGTTGACGCCGCCCTCGCCGCGGTCGCAGCCACCACGACGGTGAGCGAGCTCAAGCTCGCCCGCGCCGCGCACACGGGGGAGACCTCGACGATCGCCCAGCTCAACGCGCTGATGCGCAGCGTGCCCGGCGACCAGAAGGCCGCCGCCGGCAAGCTCGTCGGACAGGCCCGCGGCACCGTGAACCAGGCGGTCGCCGCGCGTGAGGCCGAACTGGCCGTCGCCGAGGAGAACGCGAAGCTCGCCGCGGAGGCGGTAGACGTGACGGCGGTTCCGCTGCGCTGGACGGGCGGAGCGCGTCATCCGATCTCTCTTCTTATGGAGAAGATGAGCGACATCTTCGTCGGCATGGGCTGGGAGATCGCGGAGGGCCCCGAGCTCGAGAACGAGTGGTTCAACTTCGACGCGCTCAACTTCGACGAAGACCACCCCGCCCGCGCCATGCAGGACACCTTCTTCGTCGACCCGGTCGAGAAGCACCTCGTGCTGCGCACGCACACGAGCCCCGTGCAGATCCGTTCGCTGCTGGGCCGTGAGCTGCCCGTCTACATCGTCGCGCCCGGCCGCGTCTACCGCACCGACGAGCTCGACGCGACGCACACCCCCGTCTTCCACCAGATCGAGGGCATCGCGATCGACAAGGGCCTCACCATGGCGCACCTGCGCGGCACGCTCGAGCACCTCGCCCGCGCGCTGTTCGGCGAGGGCGCCCAGATTCGCCTGCGCCCCAACTTCTTCCCGTTCACCGAGCCCAGCGCCGAGATGGACGTCTGGCAGCCGAACGCCAAGGGCGGCGCGCGCTGGGTGGAGTGGGGCGGATGCGGGATGGTCAATCGCAACGTGCTTCGCGCGGCCGGCATCGACCCCGACGAATACCAGGGCTTCGCCTTCGGTCTGGGCATCGACCGCACGCTGCAGTTCCGCAATGACATGAACGACATGAGAGACATGGTCGAGGGCGACATCCGCTTCAGCCAGCAGTTCGGAATGGTGGTCTGATGCGTATCCCCGTCAGCTGGCTCGGCGAGTACGTCGACCTGCCCGAAGACGTCTCCGTCGAGCACCTACACGCCGCCCTGGTCAAGGTCGGCTTCGAGGAAGAGGGCTTCCACGGCTTCGACCTCACCGGACCCGTCGTGGTCGGCCAGGTTCTCGAGTTCACGCCCGAGGCGCAGACCAACGGCAAGACCATCAACTGGTGCAGCGTCGATGTCGGAGAAGCCGAACCCCGCGGCATCGTCTGCGGCGCGCACAACTTCGCGGTCGGCGACAAGGTCGTCGTGTCGCTGCCCGGCGCCGTGCTGCCCGGCCCGTTCCCGATCGCGGCACGAAAGACCTACGGCCACGTGTCCGACGGCATGATGGCGTCGGCGCGCGAGCTCGGCCTCGGCGAAGAGCACGACGGCATCCTGGTGCTGGGCAACCTGGGCCTCGACCCGGAGGTCGGCGCCGACGCGCTCGAACTGCTCGGCCTGCACGACTTCGCCGTCGAGATCAACGTCACGCCCGACCGCGGCTACGCCCTGTCGGTGCGCGGTGTCGCCCGCGAGTACTCGCATTCCACCGGTGCGGCCTTCCGCGACCCCGCGCTCACGCTGGTTGAGCCTGTCGAAACCCCCGCGACCGGATTCCCCGTCACCATCGACGACACCGCCCCGATCCGCGGCCGCGCCGGCGTCTCGGTGTTCGAGGCCCGCGTCGTGCGCGGCATCGACGCCACCCGCCCGACCCCGTCGTGGATGGTCGCGCGCCTCGCCCTCGCCGGGGTGCGTTCCATCTCGCTCCCGGTCGACATCACGAACTACGTGATGTTCGAGCTCGGCCAGCCGATCCACGGCTACGACCTCGCCACCCTCACCGGCGGCATCACGATCCGCCGCGCCACCGCCGGCGAGACGTTCGAGACGCTCGACGGCAAGGTGCGCTCGCTCGACGTCGAAGACCTGCTCGTCACCGACGAGTCCGGCCCGATCGGGCTCGCCGGCGTTATGGGCGGCGCGAAGACCGAGATGACGACCGGCACGGTCGACGTGCTGATCGAGGCGGGAAACTGGGAGCCGGTCTCCATCGCGCGCACCGCCCGCCGTCACAAGCTGCCCAGCGAGGCGGCCAAACGCTATGAGCGCGGCGTCGACCCCGCCGTGGCCGCCCCCGCGGTCGCGCGCGTCGCCGAACTGCTGGTCGACCTCGCCGGCGGCACCGTCGACACCCTCGGCTCCAGCTACAACGCCGCCACGGCGCCCGCGCCGATCGAGCTTCCGGCCGACTACGCCGCGAAGTTGATGGGCGTCGCCTACACCGCAGACGAGATCGAGTCGTCGCTCACCACGATCGGCGCCGAGCTCTCCGCGACATCCGGCATCTACACCGTCACGCCCCCGACCTGGCGACCCGACCTCACCGACAAGGCCACCCTCGTCGAGGAGATCGCCCGCATCGTCGGCTACGACCGCATCCCGTCGGTGCTGCCCGTCGCGCCCCCCGGCCGCGGACTCACCCGTTCGCAGCAGCTGCGCCGTTCGGCGTCGCGTGCGCTCGCGGGTGGCGGCCTCACCGAGGTGCTCTCCTACTCGTTCGTCACGAGCGCGAGCAACGACCTGTTCGGTTCCGCGACCGGCGGCGCCGTGCCCGCGATCAAGCTCGCGAACCCGCTCGACAGCGAGTTCGGCTGGATGCGCACGTCGGTTCTGCCCGGGCTCATCGACGCGGCCCGTCGCAACCTGTCGCGCGGCCTCACCGATCTCGCGCTCTTCGAGGTCGGCCTGGTCTTCCAGCCGGTCGCGGGCGAGACCTACGGCAGCGGCCCGTTGCCCGTCGGCAACGCGCGCCCGAGCGACGACACACTGCTCGCGCTCAACGCGTCGATCCCGCCGCAGCCGTGGCACGTCGGCGCGCTCTTCGTCGGCGACGCCGTCGCGAAGCAGCCGGGCCTCACCGCCGTGCACACGGGTGTCGCCGACGCGATCGCCGCGGCGCACCAGCTGGCCCTCGCGGTCGGCGCGACCATCACCGTGCGGCAGGGCAGCCACCAGGCCATGCACCCCGGACGCACCGCCGAGCTCTGGGCGGGCGACAGCCTCGTCGGCTACGCGGGCGAACTGCTGCCCGCCATCGCCGGCGACCGCGATCTTCCGCGCGTGGTCGCCCTGCTCGAGGTCGACCTCGACGCGCTCATCACGAGCACCAGCGACGAGGTGACGCCCACGCCGATCGTGTCGTTCCCGGCGGCGACGCAAGACCTGTCGGTCGTCGTCTCGGATGCCACGCCCGCAGGCTTCGTGCTCGCGACGGTCATCGAGGGCGCCGGTTCCCTGCTCGAGACTGCGCGGCTCGTCGACGACTACCGCGGCACCGGCATCGAGCCGGGGTCGAAGTCGCTGACCTTCGCCCTGCGTTTCCGGGCGCCCGACCGCACGCTCACCGCCGCCGAGGCCACCGAGGCGAAGACCGCCGCGGTGAAGCTCGCTGCGGCCCGTTTCGGCGCGGCCTTGCGCGAATAACGCCTCTGGCGTGCCGGTGGTGCAGTTGTGGCGGGTGTCGAGAGGTCGACA
>NZ_JBKKAD010000156.1:0-10959 GCF_046714715.1 Conyzicola sp.
CAGCCGCACCGGGCCAGCAGTAGACAGTTGCGGCGCTCGAGATTCTTGGATGGTCACGCGTGAGTTCACCCTGGGCAGTACTTTTCGGCGGGCCCTCGCCCGAGCATGAGATCTCGATCCTCACCGGTCTGCAGTCGGAGCGGGTACTCACCGCGAGCGGCGAGAGCGTGCTGCCGATCTACTGGGCGCCGAACGGCGAGTGGTGGCTCGTGCCGTCGGCCACCGAGGCCAAGGACTACCTCAACGGCGTGCCCAAGGGCGCGAAGGCCGTCGACGTGCGCCTCTCTGGCGACACCGGCCTCTACGTCAAGAAGCGCGCGCTCGACATCTCGGCCGTTCTGCTCACCCTGCACGGCGGCGTCGGCGAGGGCGGGGGAGCCGCGGCGCTCTTCTCGCTGCTCGGCATCCCCGCCACCGGCTCCACCCTGTTCGCGGGCGCGGTCGGCATGGACAAGCTCGCCTTCGGCGGCCTCATGGAGGTTGCGGGCATCCCCACGCTGCGCCGCGAGCTGCTGTCGGCCACCCGGTCGCCCTCGTTCCCCGGCCCGTACATCGTCAAGCCGCGCTTCGGCGGATCCTCTATCGGCATCGAGATCGTCGAAGACGCCGACTCTGCCCGCGCGATCGCCCGTGCCTCCGCGCACCTGCGCGCCGGCGCCGTGGTCGAGCCCTACCGGCCCGAGCTGGTCGACCTGAACATCTCGTTCCGCACCTTCCCGTCGCTCGAGGTGACCGCGCTCGAGAAGCCCGTGCGCTCTTCGAGCGAGAGCGGCCTCTACTCGTACGCCGAGAAGTACCTCTCCGGCGGCGCGGGCAGCGAGGCCGGACTCTCCAGCGCCCCCCGCGAGTTCCCCGCCCTGGTGCCTGAAGCGGTCGCGACCCTCGCGGCCGAGCTGGCGACCCGCGTGGCCGAGGTCACGGCGCTCACGGGTGTCGTTCGTGTGGACCTGCTGCTGGATGAAGCGAACGGCGAGCTCTTCGTCAACGAGGTCAACTCGATCCCCGGCGCCATGTCGCTGTACCTGTGGGCGCCTCAGGTGCCCGCCGCCACCGTGCTCAAGGACGCCCTCGTCGAGGCGCGCGACCGTCGAGTCGTGCTGCCAGCCTCGGGCTTCGGCTCGGGCGCCGCGCTGCGTGCGGCCGGCGGCATCGCCGGCAAGCTCGTCGGCCTCGACGGCCCGCGCGGCTAGCGCCAAGCTGACCGGCCTAGCGGGTTCAGCCCGTCGAGACCCGGCTATGAGCCGCTTCCGGCCTAATGACGCGACCACGGTCGAGTCATTCGGCCGGAAACGCGTCATCTGCGATACGGGCGTGCGCGCCTACGGAGCGGGCGTCGGCACCGGCGTCTCGGTCGGGGTCGGCGCGCCCAGGCTGTCCTCGATCTCGGTGCACTGCGCCGTCTCGACGGTGGCGCCGACGGCATCGACGAGGTCGTACAGTGCCGATCCGGGTGACATCGCGTCGCGGTTCACGATGACCTCGGTCGCCGGCTCGCGCCCGTAGGTGGTGAAGACATAGTTGGGCGCATCCGCATCGTCGCGCAGCCAGTAGACGTCCTCGACGAGTACGCACGGCAGGGTGCTCGCGCGATCCGGAATCGCGACGCCGCAGCGCAAGAGCACCGAGGCCGGCGATCCCCACGCGCCGGTGCCCTGCGCGTTGGTCTCGCGCAGCGGCAGCTCGCCCACCGCGTCGGGAAGGCGCACCATGACCTCCGCGCATCCGGCGTTCTCCGCGTCATCAGCTGCGGTGAGGCTCACGGTCTGCGCACAGCCGGTGAGGGCTCCGAGGGCGATCAGGCCTGCGGTGGCGATCAGGGGAGTGGCGGTCAGGCGGAGCATCGATTTCACCGGTTCAGGCTACCGTGTGAAGCATGACGCAACCCGATACTCTGCGCGGCATCGGGGAGTCCGCCAGCCTCGCGCGCATCTTCCCGCGCCTCCCGTCGTCCGACTTCGCGATCATCGGACCGGGCGACGACTCCGCCGTGATGAGCGCGCCCGATTCCCGTTTCGTCGTCACCACCGACATGATGATCCACGGCCCCGACTTCCGGCTCGCCTGGTCGACCCCGCACGACCTCGGCTGGAAGGCCGCGGCCTCGAACCTCGCCGACGTCGCCGCGATGGGCGCGCGCCCGACGGCCCTCGTCGTGGCGATCGCGGCGCCCGCCGACTCGCCCGTCGCGCTGCTCGAGGGCATCGCCGACGGTCTGCGCGACGCCTGCACGGCCCTCGCCCCCGGGTGCGGCGTCGTCGGCGGCGACCTCTCCGTGTCGGCGACGCTCACGATCGCGGTCACGGCATTCGGCGACCTCGACGGCCGCGCCCCCGTGTTGCGTTCCGGCGCCCGGGTCGGCGACGTGGTCGCGGTCTCCGGGGTGCTCGGCCAGGCCGCCGCTGGACTGCGCCTGCTCTTCGAACACGGTGTGAAAGACGAGACCCCGGATGTCGCGGCCACCGCGGCCCTCCGCGCGGCCGAACCGGCTCTCGTGGCCGCCCAGCTCGCGCCGGCACCCCCGATCGGCGACGGCGTCCTGGCCGCGCTCGGCGGGGCGACGGCGATGCTCGACCTCAGCGACGGACTCGCGCTCGACGCCCGCCGCCTCGCGACCGCCAGTGGCGTCGCGGTCGACCTGTCGGCGGCGGCCGTCGGCGACCGCGAGTCACTCGACGGGGGAGAGGACCACTCCCTGCTCGCCACCTTCCCGGCTGATGCACCGCTGCCCGGCGGGTTCCGCGCGATCGGCACGGTGGTGGCGGGCTCCGGCGTGCTCGTCGACGGGCAGCCCTACGACGAGCGCGGCGGCTGGGACCCGTACGAGCAGTGGAGCGGCCAGGCCGGTTGAGCAGGCCGCCCGCGGCCAAATCGAAACCCCTGTACGCGGATTGAGCCTGTCGAAGTCCCGGCGCTTTCCGAGGTAGTGCACTTGAGCACAGTGCGGATGCGCCCGCACCCGCCACAACTGCCCTTTCGGCGCGGGTGGCGGGTTGCCTCCCGTGCGTTCGACAGGAGCCGTGGCATCCGGATGCCCATATCTTCCTGTCGAAGGGCCGCGCGGGCAAAACCGTCCTGTTGGTTCGGCCGAGGCCTCGATACGGTCGCTGAGCGACCTACTCGACCGGCTCAGCACCGGCCGCGACTACTCGACCGGCTCGACCGTGCGCGCCCACCACAGGGTCGTGTCGCCGTAGTCCTTGCGTCGCTCGAGCTCCAGCCCGAGGGGCCACGTCGGCTCGGGGCTGCGCGAGCTGCGTTCGAGCACCACTGTCCCGTCCGCCGACACCCGCGGCGCGAGCAGTTCCAGCGTGTGCGCGAGCTCCGCCTCGCCGAGGTCGTACGGCGGGTCGAGGAACACCACGTCCCAGGCGTCGCGCGACGGCGCGAGGAACGCGTCGACGGCCTGACCCGAGACGTCGATCGACAGGGTCGAGCCGCGCGGCTTGGCGCGCAGCAGCAGCGCGGCGTTCGACCGGCACGCCTTCACGGCCGCCGGCCCCTTCTCGACCAGCACGACCGCCGAGGCGCCCCGTGACGCGGCCTCGAGTCCGAGCGAACCGGTGCCGGCGTACAGGTCGACCACGCGCGCACCGTCGAGCGCGCCGCGGGCGTCGAGCGCCGAGAAGATAGCCTCGCGCACCCGGTCGCTGGTGGGGCGGGTTCCGGTGCTGGGCACGACGAGGGTGAGCGATCCGGCGAAACCGGAGATGATGCGGGTCATTGCCCCAACGGTACCGGGATTCCACGCGGCATCAGTAGTAGAGAGTCCACAACGGGTTAGCGCCTCCACCGCAGCATCCACACAATCGGTTCATGGCCAGCGTCGATCGTACTTCCAAGCCCTCCTTCACCAGGGCGCTCTTCCTCGGTAACACCCACTCCGAACTCGTGATGCCGTACCCGCTTCTCGCCGGTGACGAGCGCACGAGGGTGAACGCCCTCGCCGGCAGTGCCCGCGAATACCTGACCGAGACCTACGATCCGTGGAAGGCCGAGGAGCAGCGTTGGGTCGGCGACGACACCATTCGCGACCTGGGCGAGCGCGGCCTGCTCGGCCTCTTCGTCGACGAGCAGTATGGCGGGCAGGGTCTCAGCCAGACCGGTTACTGCCGCGTGATGGAGGAGTTCGGCCGCGTAGACGGCGCCCTCGCGGTCGTGATGGGCGTGCACCAGTCGATCGGCACCAAGCCCATCTACCTCTACGGCACCGACGACCAGAAGGCCCGCTGGCTGCCCGATCTCGCCGCCGGCCGCAAGCTCGCGGCGTTCGTGCTCACCGAGCCGAACGTCGGCAGCGACGCCTACAACCTCGAGACCTGGGCCGAGCGGCAGAGCGACGGCAGCTGGATCCTCAACGGCGAGAAGCGCTGGATCGGCAACGGCAGCAAAGACGTGCTCACCGTGTTCGCACGCAGCGACCTGGGTCACGTCGCCCTCGTGGTCGAGAAGGGCACCGAGGGCCTCAGCACCGGCCCCCGCTTCGACACCCTCGGACTGCGGGCCAACAACCTGCAGCGCGTGCACTTCAACAACGTGCGCGTGCCGGCCGAGAACCTGCTCGGCGAGCCCGGCGATGGCTTCCGCATCGCCATGAACACGCTGAACAACGGACGCATGTCGATGGGCACGTCGATCGCCGGCGGCATGAAGGCGTTCCTCGACTACACCCTCGAGCACGCCGACAGACGCGAGCAGTTCGGGCGAAAGCTCATCGACTTCGAGATGGTGGAGGAGAAGGTGGCGTGGATGAACACCCAGATCTACGGCCTCGAATCCATGTCGTACCTCACCACCGGACTCGTCGACCGCGGCGACGCCGACTTCTCGCTCGAGTCGGCGATGACCAAGGTCGTGGCCAGCGATGTGGGCTGGAAGGCGCTGAACAAAGCGTTCCAGGTGCACGGCGGCACCGCGTTCATGAGCGACCACCCGCTGTCGAAGGCGCTGCGCGACTTCCGCATCTTCCCGATCTTCGAGGGTGCCAACGACGTGATGCGCGCCTACGTCGCCCTCAACGGCGTCAAGGGTCTCAGCGATGCCCTGCCCGACGTGCGCGCGCTCACCATCGGCGCGCCCGGCAAGGCCATCGGGGTTCTCGCGCCCTACGTCGCCGACCGGGTGAACCGCGCGCTGCGCCCCGAGAAGCTCGCCGGCGCACACCCGAGTGTCGCCAAGCAGGTCTCCGCGGTCGCCGAGCAGGTCGCGCGCCTGCGTGACCGCGCCGAGGCCGCGTTGCGCACGCACGGCAAGCAGGTGCAGGAGAAGCAGTTGGTGCAGAAGAGACTGTCGGATGCTGCATCCGGAATCTATGCGCAGGTGGCCGTGATCAGCCGCATCACCGCGGTCATCCACCGCGACGGCGCCCCGGCCGCGGGCGCCGAGCGCGCCGTGGCCGTCGACTTCTGCGACCGGGCCGCGCGCCAGGTGGGCAGGGAGTTCCGGTCGCTCGAGGTCAACTCAGACGCGGCCACGAACCAGCTGGGCAAAGCCGTGCGGCAGAGCAACGGCTACGCGTTCGACCTGTAATCAGAGTGCTGGTTGAGTAGGTCGCGCAGCGACCGTATCGAAAACTGTTCGAGGGTTTCGATACGGGCGCCAGAGCGCCCTACTCAACCCGCAACCTGAGCGCGGTAGCCTGCCACCATGCCCAGTAACTTCCGCATGCCCTTCCGCGGGTTGTGGCGCACCAGCAAGCCGGAACCGGCGCCGGAGCCCGTCGACCTGCGCCCGCAGATCACCCCCGAGACATCCGTCGGCAGCAGTCTCATCAACAACGCCATCTACGAGGCCGGATGTCGCGTCGAGAAGCCCGGATCCCTCGGTGCGACCTACGCGGCTCTCGCCCAGCGCACCGACGCGATGGCGTGGATCGGCCTCTACCGCCCCTCCGTCGACGAGCTCACCTCGCTCGCCGGACAGTTCGGCCTGCACGAACTCGCGGTGGAAGACGCGGTGCTCGCGCACCAGCGTCCCAAGCTGGAGCGCTATGGAGACACCCTGTTCGTGGTGCTACGCGCCGCCCGCTACGTCGACGCGATCGAGGAGGTCGAGTTCGGCGAGCTGCACGTGTTCATCGGCCCGAACTTCGTCATCACCGTGCGTCACGCCGAGTCTCCCGACCTGTCGGTCGTGCGCCGACGGCTCGAGGAGTCGCCCGACCTGCTCGCGCGCGGCACGGAGGCGGTGCTCTACGCGATCCTCGACGCGGTGGTCGACGGCTACCTGCCCGTCGTCGCCGGCATCGCGAAAGACATCGACGAGATCGAGACACAGGTGTTCGACGGCGACCCGAGCGTCTCGCGCCGCATCTACGAGCTGTCGCGCGAGGTCATCGACTTCCAGCGCGCGGCCCAGCCCCTCATCGGCATCGTCGACCAGATCTCGAACGGGTTCGACAAGTACTCGATCGCGGAGGACCTGCAGCAGTACCTGCGCGACGTCGCCGACCACGTGACGCACGTGAACGAGCGTATCGAGGAGTTCCGCACCCTGCTGCGCGACATCCTGACGGTGAACGCGACCCTCGTGGCGCAGCGCCAGAACGAGGACATGCAGAAGGTCGGCGAGGCGAGCAACCGACAGGCTGTGGAGACGCGCAAGATCTCGGCGTGGGCCGCCATCCTGTTCGCGCCGTCGCTCGTCACCGGCATCTACGGCATGAACTTCCGGTTCATGCCCGAGCTCGAGCTCAGCTGGGGCTACCCGGTGGCTCTGCTGCTGATGTTCGGGGTGAGCGCCGCGCTGTTCGTCGCGTTCAAGAAGCTGAAGTGGTTGTAGCGCGCGTAATCTTGTACCCGTGACCTCCCCGCTCGACGCGCCCCTCAAGAACGCGCTCGGACCCCGCACGAGCGCGGCGCTGGCGAAGGGGCTCGGCCTAAAGACGGTCGGCGACCTGCTGAGCCACTACCCCCGCCGCTACATCCGTCGGGGCGAACTGACCGAGCTCACGCACCTGCCGCTCGACGAGAACGTGACCATCGTCGCCGAGGTGCTCGAGGTGCGTCAGCGGTCGATGCAGGCCCGTAAGGGGTCGATCCTCGAGGTCAAGATCAGCGACGGCAAAGGCGTTCTCACCCTGACCTTCTTCAACCAGGCCTTCCGAAAAGAAGAACTGGTGCCGGGTGCACGCGGCATCTTCGCGGGCAAGATCGGCGAATACCGGGGCGCCCTGCAGCTCACCCATCCCGACTACGAGCTGTTCCAGGACCAGACCGGCGGCGGTGATGACGAGGCGCGCAAGTTCTTAGAGCTGCTCGTGCCCATCTACCCGGCCACGGCGTCGATGACGAGCTGGCAGATCCAGAAGGCGATGGCGGTCGTGCTCGATACCTTGCCGCCGCTGCCCGACCCGGTGCCGGCCGCGATCCGCACTCGTCGCAAGATCACCAGCTACGAGCGCGCGGTGCAGAGCATCCACCGGCCGGCCACGGATGCCGAGTGGGGCGCCGCCCGCAAGGCGCTGCGGTTCCAGGAGGCGTTCGTGCTGCAGGCGGCGCTGCTGCAGCAGCGGGCGAAACTCCGCGCGGTGAAGAGCACGTCGCGGCTGCCCGGCGCGCTGCTCGCCGGCTTCGATGCGGCGCTGCCGTTCACCCTTACCAACGACCAGAAGACGGTCGGCGACGACATCTTCATGGACCTCGCCGGCGGCACCCCGATGAACCGGCTCGTGCAGGGCGAGGTGGGCTCGGGCAAGACGCTCGTCGCGCTGCGGGCCATGCTCGCCGTCGCCGAGTCGGGCGGGCAGTCCGCGCTGCTCGCCCCCACCGAGGTGCTCGCCCAGCAGCACCTGCGCTCGATCGTGAAGACGCTCGGCCCCGACCTCGCCGCGAAACTGCGGCCGACCCTGATCACCGGGCAGCTGAGCGTGCCGGAGAAGCGCAAGGCCCTGCTCGCCGCGGTATCGGGTTCCGCACGCATCGTCGTCGGCACGCACGCGCTGCTGAGCGACAACGTGGCTTTCTACGACCTCGGCCTCGTCGTGGTCGACGAGCAGCACCGCTTCGGCGTCGACCAGCGCGAGGCACTGCGGCTGAAGGGCGCGACCCCGCCGCACGTGGTCGTTCTCACCGCCACCCCTATCCCGCGGACCGTGGCGATGACCGTGTTCGGCGACCTCGACATCTCGACGATCGCGGAACTGCCCGGCGGCCGCGTGCCGATCAAGAGCTTCGTCGTGTGGAACAAGCCGCTCTACGACCGGGTCTGGCTGCGGGCCGCCGAGGAGATCGCGCAGGGCCGACAGGTGTTCGTGGTGTGCCCGGCGATCGAGGCGAAAGAGGAGGTCGGAGACGACGGCTCCCTGCCCGAACCCGTCGAGGCGACCGGGGGCGCCGCCGCAAAACGACCGATCGCCAATGTCACGGATGCGACCGCCGAACTGCGCGCCAACCCCGCGCTCGCCGGCCGCAGCATCGAGACGCTGCACGGGCGCATGTCCAGCGACGAGAAAGACCGCATCATGCAGGCGTTCGCCGCGGGCAGCATCGACGTTCTCGTGGCCACCACCGTGATCGAGGTGGGCGTCGACGTGCCCAACGCGAGCACCATGGTGATTCTCGATGCCGACCGGTTCGGCGTCTCGCAGTTGCACCAGCTGCGCGGCCGCGTCGGCCGTGGCGGGGTGCCGAGCGTCTGCCTGTTCGTGACGCATGCGGAGGAGGAGACCCTCGCCCGCGAGCGGGTGGAGGCCGTGGCATCCACTCTCGACGGCTTCGAACTCGCCCAGAAGGATCTCGAATTGCGGCGCGAGGGCGACGTGCTCGGCAATACCCAGTCGGGCGGACGGTCGAGTCTGCGACTGCTGCGGGTAGCGAAAGACGGCGAGCTCATCGCCGATGCCCGCGACCTGGCCTCGGCGGTGCTCGAGGTCGACCCCACCCTGAACGACTACCCCGACCTGCGCGACGCGCTCGCCCGTCGGCTCGACGCCGAGGCTGAGGCCTTCCTCTCGAAGAGCTGAGGCGCGGCGGTCATAGAGTTGACCCATGCTTCCACTGAAACTCGGCTACAAGGCGTCAGCAGAACAGTTCGCACCGCGGGAGCTCGTCGAGATCGCGGTCCTCGCCGAGCAGCACGGCATGGAGAGCGTCGCCGTGAGCGACCACTTCCAGCCGTGGCGGCACACCGGCGGCCACGCCCCCTTCTCGCTGGCCTGGATGGCGGCCGTGGGGGAGCGCACGTCACGCGTGCAGATCGGCACCTCGGTGATGACTCCGACGTTCCGCTACAACCCGGCCGAGATCGCGCAGGCGTTCGCCACGCTCGGCTGCCTGTACCCCGGGCGGATCATGCTCGGCGTCGGCACGGGCGAGGCGCTGAACGAGATCGCCACCGGATTCCGCGGAGCGGGCGAGCAGGACTGGCCCGAGTTCAAGGAGCGCTTCGCACGGCTGCGCGAGGCCGTGGGCCTCATGCGCGCGCTGTGGAGCGAAGACAAGGTGAACTTCGAGGGCGACTACTACTCGACCCACGACGCCAGCATCTACGACCGTCCCGAGGGCGGCATCCCCGTCTACATCGCGGCCGGGGGACCGGTCGTCGCCGGCTACGCGGGACGCGCGGGCGACGGTTTCATCTGCACCTCGGGCAAGGGCATGGAGCTCTACACCGAGAAGCTGCTGCCGGCCGTCGCCGCGGGAGCCGAAAAGGCCGGGCGCGACGCGGGCACGATCGACCGGATGATCGAGATCAAGATCTCGTACGACACCGATCCCGAGGTCGCACTCGAGAACACCCGCTTCTGGGCGCCGCTCTCGCTGTCGAAAGAGCAGAAGCACGACATCACCGACCCCACCGAGATGGAGGCCGCCGCCGACGCGCTGCCGATCGAGCAGGTCGCCTCGCGCTGGATCGTGGGCTCCGACCCCGACGAGCTCACCGAGACGATCGGCGCGTACGTGTCGGCCGGGTTCAACCACCTCGTCTTCCACGGACCAGGGCACGACCAGCGCCGATTCCTCGAGCTGTTCGAGCGCGACCTGGCGCCGCGCATCCGCGCTCTGGGGTAGGGCCGTGTGCTGGTTGAGTAGGTCGCTCCACGACCGTATCGAAACCCCCGCGAGGTTTCGATACAGGCCGCAGGCGGCCTTACTCAACCAGCAGTAGCGGGCTGCGTCTGCGCCTCTGGTAACTCGCCACCAGCACTCCGACGACCACGGCGGCACCGGCCAGCAGCTCCGTCAGGTCGATCACCTCGCCGAACGCGATCCACGAGGCGAGCACGCCGACGACGGGTACGAGCATCGAGAACGGCGCGACGGTGCTCGACGGGTAGCGCTTGAGGAGGCCGTTCCAGATGCCGTACCCGACGATCGTGGCGATCACGACGATGTAGAGGAGGCCGAGCACGGAGGGCAGCGCGTCCAGCGTGAACGCCGTCGCGAGGCTCTCGCCGATGCGGCGCGGTCCCTCGACCAGCAGCGAGATCGCGAGCATCGGGATGGGCGGGATCACCGACATCCACAGGGTGAGGTGCAGAGCGTTCGGGGCCTGGGCTTTGCGGGTCGACACGTTGCCGATCGCCCAGCCGAGCGCGCCGCACAGGGTCAGCAGCACGGGGAGCAGGGCCGCCACCTGCGACCGGTGCACGGCTATCGCCGCCAGGCCGAGAACCGCGATAGCGATCCCGACGGCCTGCCGCGCGCTGATCCGCTCGCGCAGCCAGATGCCGGCGATGATCACCGAGAACGGGGCCGAGGCCTGCAGCACGATCGAGGCGAGGCCGCTGGGCATGCCCGCCGCCATGCCGAGGTAGAGGAACGCGAACTGCATGGTGCCGATGCCGAGCCCGACTCCGAGCAGCCATCGGAACGGCACGTCCGGGCGCGGAATGAAGACCAGCGTGGGGATCGCGATGATCGAGAAGCGCAGCGCCACCAGGAACAGCGGGGGAAAGTGCTCGAGCGCGAGGGCCGTCGCCGGAAAGTTGACGCCCCAGCAGACGGCGACGAACAGGGCGAG
>NZ_JBKKAD010000157.1:0-17372 GCF_046714715.1 Conyzicola sp.
CACATCAGGTCGAGGTCGACCTCGGGCGGAAACCGCCCGAGGAGCTCGAGCACCAGGATGCCGTGCCCCCACGCCCAGAAGCTCATGCCGGCGGTGAGGCTCGGAAAGAGAGCGCCGTAGTCGATGCTCGTCGACTCGCCGACCGCGCGGATGAGCTGCGCGCCGAGGAAGGGTCGCTCGTTCATCAACCGGAACAGCTGCGGATGCTCGCGGCCGAGCGCGCGGTAGGCGTACGCGAGCGACGCTATGCGGTCGCGGCGGGAGGCGGACGAGGGCAGACCGACGGATGCCGCGGTCAACTCCTCAGCCCAGAGGCGGAAACCGACGTCGGCCAACTGACGCTCGATATCGGCCTTGCCGGTGAACTGCTTGTAGAGCGAGGGCGGCTTGATGCCGGCGCGGCGCGAGATCGTGCCGACCCCGAGGTTCTCGAGGCCCTCGTCTTCGAGAACCTCGAGCGCGATCGCGAGTAGCTCGTTGACGCGCGGTTCGCTCATGGCGCGACCGCGCGGTCCTCAAGTCCGAAGGGCTGGCCGTAGCCGCCGTCGGAGATGGGCCTGGCCATGAGCTCGAGGAAGGGCGCTGCCTCGAACGCCTCCGGCCCGAGCACGCCGCGGCCCGCCCAGACCCCCGATGCGAGCAGCTCCAGCGCGATCACCGGGTTGAGTGCGGTCTGCCAGACCACGCACTGGCTCTCGTATTCGGCCATCGTCCACTCGTTGTCGGCGACGTGATAGAGGTAGACCTCGCGGGGCAGTCCGTCGACGCCGGTGCCGGTGACCCAGACGCCGGCGCAGGTCTTGCCGGTCATGCGCGGTCCGATCGTTGCCGGGTCGGGGAGGCCGGCGGCAACCACGTCGCGCGGTGCGACCTGGACCGGGCCGTTCGAACTGCGCACGGTGATCGGCTCGGTTTTGTCGAGGCCGAGCTGGTGCAGGGTCTTGAGGATGCCGATGAACTCGTTGCCGAGCCCGTACTTGAACGTCACGCGTTTCGCGTCGATCCAGCGCGGCATGAGCAGCACCTCTTCGTGCTCGACGTTGACGCACTCGACCGGGCCGATGCCCCCGGGGAAGTCGAAGACCTCGGGCTCGCTGAACGGTTCGGTCGTGAACCAGCCCCGCTCTTTCTCCCAGATGACGGGAGGGTTGAGGCATTCCTCGATGGTCGTCCAGATCGAGAACGAGGGCGCGAAGATCTCGTTGCCCGCCTCGTCGCGCACCACGAGGTTGGCGCCGTCGCGCGTGCCCAGCTCGTCGATCTCGCTGAAGAGGTGGTCGGCCGCGTAGCGCGCGAACACGTCGCTGAGGCCCGGCTCGACACCCATGCCCACGAGGGCGAGCCGGCCGGCCGTCTCCCAGTCGGGCGCCTGGGCGAACTGGTCGTCGCCGAGCTTCACACCCGTCTCGCTGTGGGGGAAGGTGTGGTGCGGCTCGGAGAGGCTCATCGCCATGTCGAGGTAGTCGGCGTCGGCGGCCAGGGCGCCGGAGAAGATCGTGGGCACGAACTTCGGTTCGACGGCGTTCATCACATGGGTCGCGCCGTGCTCGCGGGCGAGCGCCGCCACGTTGTCGGGATCGGACGCGTCGACCCGCGCCGCCACGAATCTCGACGCCGCCTCGGCGCCGTGTCTCGCGGCGATCCACGCCACCACGCTCTGCGCCCTGGCGAGATCGAAGTCGCTCACCACGAGCAGTTCGAAGAACGTACGGCGTGCGGCGATCTTCGCGATCGCGGTTCCCACGCCTCCTGCACCGACGACAAGAATTCTCATGACAAGACGCTACCGTTTCTCAGCCCGACGATTCGAGCCGCAATTTGCGCGCCAGGGGCGTCCAGACGATGAGCGCGGCACCGATGCCGATGAGCGCCCCGCCCACGGTGTCGCTCACCCAGTGGGCGCCGAGGTAGGTGCGGCTCACCATCATCAGCACGACGTAGGCGACACCGGCGGCCCACACCCAGGCCCGCCGAACGATGATTCCGAGGCAGACGACGAGCGTCGCCGCGTTCGCGCTGTGCCCGGAGGGGAACGACCCGAAGTCCGAGGTCACGAGCATGTCTTCCGGGCGCGGGCGCCCGACCAGGCTCTTCAACACCTGCACGACGAGGGCGCTCGCCACGCTGGCGACCGCGAGGAACAGGGCACTCCAGAACCGCCGCAGTACACACAGCACGATGACGATCGCCAGCGGCAGCAGGTAGGCGAACCAACCGCCGCCGAGGAAGTTCATCACGAGCGACGGCACCTCCCACGCCGGGTGCCGGTGCTCGATGATCTCCTCCATCCACTCGGCATCGCTCTCGAAGGGCAGGTTTCCGCGGATGGCGATGATGGCCCCGAGAATCGCCGCCAGCGCGATGGCGATGACCGCGCTCACGACCGGCCAGCGTCTCGCTACCCTGTCGGATACCGGTGGTAGTTGGGTCACAGTGTTTCCTCGTGGTTCGCGTTGGGGTCGAAGGTCATCGTGATCGTGAGCGTGTTGTCGTGCGCCAGATTCCACGAGACCGTTCCGAAGACACTACGTCCCACCGCGACGTACGGGGCCAATTGCACGCGCGGGTTGTGCGACGGTCGGCACGGCACGACGATGGTGCAGGTCGCCTCCCAGTCGTTGCCGTGCAGCATGACGCGCATCCGCTCGTCATCGAAAGTGACGCTCGTGCGAATGTGCGATACCAGCGCCCGGAGGTACCCGCGTTCGGCCTCCCCCAGTCGTTCGGCGAACCGGTTGCGGTCGTCGGCGCCGCGCACGATGCGGGAGAGCCAGCTGCGCTCCGCGTCGAGCACGAGCAGCGTGCGCAGTTCGCGCGCGAGCATCCGCGCGCGTTCGCCGTCGCCGACCGTGAGCTCGGGCTGGCGCGCCACGCGCTCGAGGAACGGGTAGACCTGCTCGTCGAGGTGCACGAGGTGGCTGGCCCTGGCCGACGGCGCGAGGTCCGAGGCGTCGGGGGCGGATGCCTGTGGTCGCGCTACGCCGGAACGCCACGCGAGCAGTGAGTCGACGAGACTGCGCGAGAACGAACTCGCGGCCGCTCCCGCGGCGAGCACCGGCGTGGCCGCGAGCACGGCGAAGACGATCGCGGGCACGTCGGCCGCGAAGGTCGCGGAGCGCGCGTAGGCCAGCGCCCCGATGACGACGGCACAGACGGCGGTGCAGGCGAGAATCTCCCAGCCCGGGCGCCACGAACCGAACGTGAGCGTGAGGATGGCGAGCGAAACGGGTGCCCAGTCGTCGCGCACGACCGAATTCGTTCCCCACTGCGCGCCGGCCTCGAGCACCACGGCGAGCAGCGCCAGCAGGCAGACGACCGCGTGCGCCCGGCGCGGGAACGGCGCGCGGAACGGGCTGGCGGCCCTCACGTAGAAGTATCCGGAGGCGCTGATCGCGGCGAGCGCCGCAGCCTCAAACCACCAGTTGTTGGTCTGCTCGGCCGTGATCACGCTCAGCGAGAATGCGACGACCAGGGCGACCACGACCGCGCCGATGGCGAACAGCCGTGCGGTGAGTCCGCTGAGGGGATCGAGCTCCTGCGCCGTGTCGTTTCTCATGCCCGGTCGCTTCTCATGCCCGCGGCACCAGCATCGAGACCGCGGTGCCGGCGCCGGGCGACGTCCACACCTGCACCGAGCCCCCGACGGCGTCGATGCGCCCGCGCACCGACTGGCGGAGGCCGAGCCGGTCGGGATGGGTCTCCGACTCGGTGAAACCGACGCCCGAGTCGATCACCATCACGCAGACCTCGCGGTCGGTGGCGACGACGGTCAGCTCGGCCGAACCGGTGCGGGCGTGCGCGGCGACATTGGCGAGGCACTGCTGCACGGCGAGGCTGAGTGCCACCGACGTGCGGGGGTTTAACGAGTCGAGCGCGCCGACCTCGCCCGCCACCGACACCTCGAGTCCGAGCGCCCTGGCATGCTCGACGGCGGCGGCGAGGTCTCCGCCGAGAACGTCGGCCGTGACATCCGCATTTCTCATCACTCCCCTGCGGCGCACCGCGAGACTGCGCAGGATCTGCCCCTTCGCGGCGTCGGAGAGGGTGCCGGGCGCGACGGTTCCGACCACCGCGAGTTCGTTGAGAATCGTGTCGTGCACCATGGCCGACGAGACGTGTTCGGCGCGCGCCAGCTCGGCGGCGACCCGGTCGTCGCGGCTGCCCCGGCTGAGTTCGGGCTCGCTCGCGCGCGTGCGCACCCTGCTCACCTTCAGCAGGGTGATGATGAGCACGAGGGCGGCAAAACAGCTGAAGGCCGGCACGTCGAACGCGTAGCCGTGCCCCACCGCGAGCGAGACCGCGACCACGGGAACCTCGGCGAGGAAGAACGCGACGACCACGCTCGCGACGCCGGTGAACTGGCGGGCGACCACCATGCCGAACACCACGATCGCGATCTTCGGCAGCGACAGGAAGATGGCGTCGCTCGTGTCGAACGACCGCAGGCCGGGAAGGACGATCGCCGCGTAGCCGGCGATGGTGACGCACGCCACGACGGCCGCTGCGCCGACGATCACCGCGTGCGTGCCCGCCTCGGAGGCGACGAGCACGCCGAGGCCCGCGAGCACGAGAAGCGCGCCCACGGCGGGCCAGGCGGCCGCGCCCGAGCTGTCGGCCTGGATCGCGACGAGGCTGATCGCGACCGCCGATAGGCAGACGATGCCGAACCAGAACGAGCCCCTCGCCAACGCGAGGCTGGTGGTCTTGGCCGCCAACGCGTTGGGAAAAACGAGGGACATAAGCCACAGACTACTGGCAGCCCCGAGGCAAATCTCAGACTAGACGGCCGACCCCGCGGTTCGCTACGCCGGTCAGCGGGCCAGAGCCGGCACGGTGCGCGGGCGAACCAGCACCACCATCACCACGAGCGAGACGGTGGCCAGGATCGCCATGACCCCGCCCATCGGGATCGCGTCGTGGATGCCGAACAGCCCGACGATGGGCGAGATGATGCCGGCGAAACCGAAGTTCACCGCGCCGAGCACCGACGCCGCGGTCGCCGCTTCGCCGCCGTGGCCCGCGAGCGCCAGCACCTGCTGGCACGGGAACGCGAACCCGCACGAGGTGATGAAGAAGAACAGCGGGATGAGGATGCCGATCAGGCCCACGTTCGCGAGGTCGAGCGCGACGATGGTGACCGCGCTCACGAGCATGCCGACGACCGCACCGGTGAGGATCCACTGCGGGCCCACGTATTTCGCCAGGCGGGAGCTCACCTGCACGCCGACGACGATGCCGATCGAGTTGATCGCGAAGAGCAGGCCGTATTCCTGGGCGTTGAGGCCGTAGACGTCCTGGAACAGGAACGACGACGACGAGAGGTAGGCGAACAGTCCGCTGAAGGTCATGCCGCTGATCAGCACGACGCCCACGAACACGCGGTCGGTGAAGAGGGCCCGGTATCGCTCGCCGACCGAGCTGTGCCCGCGGTCGGCCCGGCGCTCGGCCGGGAGCGTCTCGACGAGGAAGAAACTGGCGGCGAGGATCGCCAGCACGCCGTAGGCGGCGAGGAACCAGAAGATGCCGCGCCAGTCGAGCACGAGCAGGAGTTGCGAGCCGATGAGCGGGGCGAGCACGGGCGCGAGCCCGCTGACGAGGGCGAGCCGGGAGAGCATGCGCACGAGCGGGAGGCCGCCGAACAGGTCGCGCACCATGGCCATCGCCACGACGCCGCCGCCCGCGGCGCCGATGCCCTGCAGCACGCGGAAGATCCCCACCCACATCACGTCGGGCGCGTAGGCGACACCGATGCTCGCGGCGATGTGCAGCGCGGTCGCGATGATGAGCGGCTTGCGGCGTCCCACCTTGTCGCTCCAGGGGCCGACGAGCAACTGGCCGAGCGCGAAGCCGATCGTGGTGGCGGTGAGGGTGAGCTGCACCGCCGCGGCCGAGACCCCGAGTTCGTTCGAGACCGCCGGGAACGCGGGCAGGTACAGGTCGATGGTGAACGGGCCGAGCGCGGTCAGCGCGCCGAGCACAACGACGTAGACGAGCCTCTGGCGCGGGGTGAGGGAGTCTCCGGGGTGTACGACAGTGGTCAAGAGTGAAGGGTCCTAGCAGGCGGATCGGAGCGAGGCAGAGCGCTCATGGCCGCACCCGGGTCGGCGCGCGGCGGAGAAGGTACCCGACGCCGCGAACCCCCACGACAAGCGTATAACTCGCAGACGCGGTGCCGAATTCCCTTAGAACGACGCGGGATCGTCGAGCACCGATTCGAAGGCGAGTTCGGCGGCGCCGATCATCAGCAGGTTCGAGCCGAGTGCCGCACGCCCGATCGACACACCCTCGCGCGAGGCCCGCAGCGGCTGGTGGGCCACGAGCGCGTTCAGGTGGGCGGGGGCGACCGCGTAGAGCGAGCCGAGGAACCCGCCGAGCAGGATCGTCTGCGGGTTGAGCGTGTTGATCGCGTTGCGGAGCGCCACTGCGAGGAAGTCGAGCTGGCGGTGCACCTCCGCGCGCACGTCGGCAGATTCGGATGCGACGAGCGCGTTCTCGAGTTCGTCGGCGTCCGCGTCGGTGAGGCCCGCGAGGGCGAGCAACGGCGCACGGGTGACCTCCGTTTCGAGACATCCGACCCCGCCGCAGTGGCAGACGGTGCCCATGGAGTTGACGAGGGTGTGACCGAACTCGCCGGCGTATCCGGCCGAGCCGGTGAGCGCCTGGTTGCCGGCGATGAGGCCGCCGCCGATCCCGCTCGCGCCGCCGTTGAGGTAGATGAAATCGCTGAGGTCGCGACCGGCCCCGAAGGTGCTCTCGGCCAGGGTGCCGAGGCGTGCGTCGTTGCCGGCGACCACCGGATACCCGGTGGCCTCGGCGAGCATCCCGGCGAGCGGCTCGTCGACCCAGCCGAGGTGCGGGGCGAGACGCACGACGCCGTCGAGCGAACGCACGAGACCGGGAACGGCGACACCGATGCCGACCACGCGGTGGCTGGCCTCGAGTTCGCCGCGCAGCCCCTCGATCACGGCCGCGCAGATGTTCACGGCCTCGCGCGCGGTCGGCTCGTGGTCGGTCGCGTAGCGGATGCGCTTGAGCACGGTGCCGCCGAGGCCCACCACGGCGATCGTGATCGCGTCGATCTCGGGGTTGATGGCGATCGCCACGGCGAGCGGGTCCGGCTTGACGATGGGGCTCGGTCGCCCGACCTGGCCCTGCACGTCGGCGTCGACCTCGAGCACGAGGCGCCGTTCGACGAGTTCGCCGACCAGGGCGGCGACGGTCGAACGGTTGAGGCCGGTGACCCGGGTGAGCTGCGAGCGCGAGATGCCCTGCGAGCGGTGCACGAGGGTGAGCACGGTGGCGAGGTTGTGGCGGCGCACGTGGTCGGTGCTGTTCCCGCGCCCCGCGGCGGGCGACTCGGTCTGTGTCACTGTCCCCACCCGTTCGTCGTCACGGCCATCGCGGAACTACCGCTCTGTGCCACCTTATCGCCGCCCGAAGCCGTCTCCGCACCGCAAATGTTGCCTCGCGCAACGGACCCCCTGCCCCACCCTCGATGGAAAGGGGGTGGCAATCCGCGTCCCCCGTGCGATATGTTGTGCGTCTAAACAATTCACCGACTTGGAGTTTCACATGGCAACGACGCCCACCCCCGCTGACAAGTTCTCCTTCGGACTGTGGACCATCGGCTACAACGGCGCGGATCCGTTCGGCGGCCCGACCCGAGCGCCGCTCGACGTGGTGCACGGCGTAGAGAAGCTCGCCGAGATCGGCGCCTACGGTCTCACCTTCCACGACGACGACCTGTTCGCCTTCGGTTCGACCGACGCCGAGCGCCAGACCCAGATCGACCGCCTGAAGCAGGTGCTCGCCGACACCGGCATCATCGTGCCGATGGTCACCACCAACCTGTTCAGCGCGCCGGTCTTCAAAGATGGCGGTTTCACCTCGAACGACCGCGCCGTGCGCCGGTTCGCGCTGCGCAAGGTGCTGCGCAACATCGACCTCGCCGCAGAGCTCGGCGCCAAGACGTTCGTCATGTGGGGCGGCCGCGAGGGTGCGGAGTACGACGCCGCGAAAGACATCCGCGGCGCTCTCGAGCGCTACCGCGAGGCCGTCAACCTGCTCGGCGACTACGTCACCGACAAGGGCTACGACATCAAGTTCGCGATCGAGCCGAAGCCGAACGAGCCGCGCGGCGACATCCTGCTGCCCACCCTCGGGCACGCGCTCGCGTTCATCGAGACGCTCGAGCGCCCCGAGCTGGTCGGCGTCAACCCCGAGGTCGGCCACGAGCAGATGGCCGGGCTCAACTTCACCGCCGGAATCGCCCAGGCGCTCTACCAGGGCAAGCTCTTCCACATCGACCTGAACGGCCAGCGGGGCATCAAGTACGACCAGGACCTGGTGTTCGGGCACGGCGACCTGCAGAACGCGTTCTCGCTGGTCGACCTGCTCGAGAACGGCGGCCCGAACGGCGGGCCCGCCTACGACGGCCCCCGCCACTTCGACTACAAGCCCTCGCGCACCGAAGACGAGACCGGAGTCTGGGATTCGGCCAAGGCCAACATGCGCATGTACCTGCTGCTCAAGGAGCGGGCGGCGGCGTTCCGCGCCGACCCCGAGGTGCAGGAGGCGCTCGTCGCCGCGCAGGTCGAACAGATCAACGTGCCGACCCTGAACGCGGGCGAGAGCTACGACGACCTGCTCGCCGACCGCGGCGCCTACGAGGAGTTCGATTCGGGCGCCTACTTCGACGGCAAGGGCTTCGGCTTCGTGCGCCTGCAGCAGCTCGCCGTCGAGCACCTGCTGAACGCGCGCTAAGCCCTCGCTTCTGCGCCATCCCGGTGCACGCGCTCCAGCTCGAGCTGGCGCACGCGTACCGGGATGGCGCGCACGTTTTCCCGAACCAGAAAGGCCGCCATGACCCTCGTCGCCGGCGTCGACTCGTCCACCCAGAGCTGCAAGGTCGTCGTGCGCGACCTCGACACCGGCGCCACCGTGCGCACCGGCCGCGCCGACCACCCGGCGGGAACCGAGGTCGACCCCGACCAGTGGTGGCGCGCCCTCGCCGCGGCGGTCGACGATGCCGGCGGCCTCGACGGCGTTTCGGCGATCTCCATCGCCGGCCAGCAGCACGGCATGGTCGTGCTCGATGACGCTGGCCGTGTCATCCGCCCGGCTCTGCTCTGGAACGACACCCGCTCCGCCCCCGCCGCCCGCGCCCTCATCGACGAGATCGGCGCGACGGCCTTCGCGGAGCGCACCGGCACCGTGCCCGTGGCGAGCTTCACGCTGACGAAGCTGCGCTGGCTGCACGACGCGGAGCCGGCCAACGCGGCACGGGTCGCGGCGGTCGCGCTCCCCCACGACTGGCTCACCTGGCGGCTGCGCGGCTACGGCCCGGAGGGCGAGAGCCCGCTCGGGCCCGTGCTCGAGGCGCTCACCACCGACCGTTCCGACGCGAGCGGCACCAGCTACTTCAACTCGGCGACCGGCCGGTACGACCGCGCGCTGCTCGACGCGGCCTTCGGAAACTCAGGAGCGGGCGACCGGATGATCCTGCCCACCGTGATTGCTCCGGGGGCCAGGGCGGGCACGGTGACGCCGTCTCCTGAGTTTCCGATACGGGCGGGCGACGTCGTCGTGGTGGGGGCCGGCGCCGGCGACAACGCGGGGGCGGCCCTCGGGCTCGGCGCCGCGGCGGGCGACGTCGTCGTCTCGATCGGCACGAGCGGCACCGTGTTCGCCGTCACCGAGAGCGCCACGATCGACCCCGGCGGCACCGTCGCCGGTTTCGCCGATGCGACCGGCAACTTCCTTCCGCTCGTCGCCACCCTCAACGCCGCGCGCGTGCTCGACGCGGTAGCGAACCTGCTGGGCGTCACGCACGACGAGCTCGGCGAGCTCGCGCTGCAGGCCGATCCGGGTGCGCACGGCCTGGTGCTGCAGCCGTACTTCGAGGGCGAGCGCACGCCGAACCTGCCCGAGGCCACCGCCACCCTATTCGGCCTGACGCTCGCGGCCACCACCCGGCCGAACCTCGCCCGCGCCGCGATCGAGGGCATGCTCAGCGCCCTTGCCGACGGCCTGCGCGCCGTGACCGACCTGGGCGTCGAGGCGACCCGCATCCTGCTGATCGGCGGCGCGGCGCAGAACCCCGCCGTGCAGCGGATCGCGGCGCAGGTGTTCGGGCTGCCGGTCTACGTGCCCCTGCCCGGCGAGTACGTGGCGGCGGGCGCCGCCCGGCAGGCCGGCTGGGCCCTCACCGGAGAGCTGCCCGTCTGGTCGACCGAGATCGCCGTGACGTTGCCCGCCGACACGGCGACGGTGATCGGCGAGCAGTACGCGGCCCGGCGGGCCTAGCCGCAGCAAGCGGCGCCCACCCGCGGTGTCTGCGGCATTCCGGGACACGTGCGCACGCGCGCTCACTCGCAGCTGACCCGAACTCGCGCAGACCCGCGCGAGTTCGCTAGCCGACCGGCGGCGCCGTGCTCTCGCGCACGACGAGCCGGGTTGCGAGGTCGACCCGCGGGATCGACTCCAGCTCGCCCTCGCTCATCCGGATGATAAGACGCGCCGCCTCCTCGGCCATGCGCGTCAGCGGCTGGTGCACCGTCGTCAGCGAGGGGCTCGTCCACTGGGCCAGCTGCAGGTCGTCGTAGCCCACGACCGACAGTTGCGACGGCACCTGGATGCCGAGCGAACGAGCCGCGTCGAGCACGCCGAGCGCCTGGAGGTCGCTGCCCGCGAAAATAGCGGTGGGGCGGTCGTCGCGGTCGAGCATCGCGCGCGCGTTGTCGCGGCCCCCGTCGACGTGGAAGTCTCCGAATGCCACGAGGCCCTCGTCGACCGGCAGCTTCGCCGTGTTCATCGCTGAGCGGAAGCCGTCGAGCCGCGCGTGCGAGCACATCATGTCGTCGGGGCCGGTGATCGCGGCGATGCGGGAATGACCGAGCTCGATGAGGTGCCGCGTGGCCATGAGCCCGCCCGACCAGTTCGCCGAGCCGACCGACGGCACGTCGGGGGCCGGGTCGCCAGCCGGGTCGACGATCACGAACGGGATCGCCCGCGACCGCAGCTGCCCCTTCGCGTCGTCGGACAGGTCGGAGAATACGAGCACGACGCCGACAGGGCGACGGCGCAGCACGCCGGTGATCCAGTCGGGCGAGGGCGAATGGCGGTTGCCCGATTCGGTGACCACGACGCTGAGGCCGTTGGCCTTCGAGACGTTCTCGACCCCGCGGATGAGCTCCATCGCCCACACGGTGTCGAGGTCGGGGAAGACGAGCTCGATGAGGTTGTTGCGACCGGGTAGCCCGGCGCGGCGTTGATAGCCGTGCTCGTCGAGGATGCCCTCTACCCTCTTCCGCGTGATGGCCGCGACGTCTGACCGTCCGTTCAGCACCTTCGAGACCGTGGAGAGGGAAACCCCAGCCTGAACGGCTATTTCGTCGAGTTTTGTGCGCCCGACCGTGACATCCGACCCTGTCATCTCTGCTCCGATTTCGAATTTGTTGCGCAAAACAACTTGTGCGGATACCGCGGCGGCTCTTAGACTCCCCCCATCCTAATCACTTTCGACGTAGTTGTCGAAACTTTCGAGAGGCGTTCAACGATGAACACACGCAGCATCAGGAAGTACGTGGCGGTGAGTGCGGTCGCAGTCCTGTCGATGGGCGCTCTCGCGGCGTGCTCGGGCGACGGATCGGATTCCGCCGACGGCACCACCACCCTCACCTTCTGGCACAACGGCACGGCAGAGCCCATTCTCAGCATCTGGCAGGACGCCGTCGACGAGTACGAGAAGGCGAACCCCGACATCACGATCGATGTCGTTCCCATCCAGAACGAGGATCTCGAGACGAAGATCCCGCTCGCCCTCTCGTCGGACAGCCCGCCCGACATCTACTTCAGCCGTGGCGGCGGGCAGCTCGCCACGCAGGTGCAGTCCGGCCAGGTCGCCGACATCTCGGAGTTCACCAGCGACTGGCTCGGCGACCTCGGAACGGCGACCGAGAACTGGGCCGTCGACGGCGTGCAGTACGGCGTTCCGTACACCTCGCAGGTCGTCGGCTTCTGGTACCGCACCGACCTGTTCGAGCAGGCAGGCATCACCGGAGCCCCGGCGACGATGACCGAGTTGCACGACGCCGTCGACAAGCTCAAGGCCGCCGGCATCGCGCCCATCGCCGTCGGCGGCAAGGACCGCTGGCCCGACGCGTTCTACTACAACACCTTCGCGGTGCGCGAGTGCGACGAAGACACGCTGAAGCAGGGTCTCGCCGAGGCCGACCTCTCCGACGACTGCTTCACCAAGGCGGGCCAGGACGTCATCGACTTCATCGCGACCGAGCCGTTCCAGGAGGGCTTCAACGGCACTCCCGCCCAGCAGGGCGCGGGCAGCTCGGCCGGACTCGTCGCCAACGGCCAGGCGGCCATGGAACTGCAGGGCACCTGGGACAAGTCGGTCATGCAGGGCCTCACCGACACCGACCTCGACCCGCTGCTCGGCTGGTTCCCGTTCCCCGCGGTCGAGGGAGGCGACGGCGACCCGAGCGCGACGCTCGGCGGCGGCGACGGTTTCGCCTGCACGCAGGAGCACGCCGAAGAGTGCGCCGACTTCCTGGAGTTCCTGTCGAACGACGACATCCAGACCACGCTCGTCGAGAGCGAGGTCGTGGCCATTCCCGTGAAGGAGGCCGCGGCGGCGACCATCAGCGACCCGGTGATGAAGTCGGTGTACGACTTCAACACCGATGCCGCGTACGTCACCACCTACTTCGACGTTGCCCTGCCCACCGGGGCCGGTTCGGCTCTCAACGACGCCGTAGCCAACCTGTTCGCCGGACAGGGCACGGCCGATTCGGTCGCCGAGGCAGTCAAGGCGGCCAAGTAACGATGAGCACAACCACCGCCGTCGTGACGCCAGACGTCACGACGGCGGCGGGCTCGCCTTCCCCGCAAGGCCCGCCCCGCCGCCGTTCCCACCTGCGCAAGAGACTCGAGCTGCTGCTGTTGCTCGGCCCGGCAACCGTGCTCTTCGTGGCCTTCGTCTTCTTTCCGCTGGTCGCGGCCTCCTATTACAGCCTCTTCGACTGGAACGGCTTCGGCCCGCTCACCCAGTTCGTCGGTTTCGACAACTACGCCAAGGCCCTCGGCGACCCGCTCTTCCAAGGGGCGATCGGCCACAACCTGTTCATCGTCATCGCATCGCTCGTGGTGCAGCTCCCGCTGAGCATCGCCCTCGCGCTGCTGCTCAACGGCAAGATCCGCGGCCGCACAGGGCTGCGCCTGCTCGTCTTCGCCCCCTACGTGCTCTCCGAGGCGGTGACGGCGGTGATCTGGCTGTCGCTGCTGCAGCCGAACGGCGTCGTCGACGGGCTGCTCGAGAGCGTCGGTCTCGGCGGGCTCGTGCAGCTCTGGCTGGCCGACCAGGACGTCGTGATGTTCACCATTTTCGCCGTCGTCACCTGGAAGTACATCGGCTTCGGGATCATCCTGTTCCTCGCCGGCCTGCAGGGCGTTCCCGAGGAACTGCGCGAGGCGGCCCAGATCGACGGCGCCACAGGGTGGCAGACCACGCGGCTCATCGTGCTGCCGCTGCTCGGCCCGACGATTCGCATCTGGGTGTTCCTCTCCATTATCGGCTCGCTGCAGCTGTTCGACCTGGTCTGGATCATGACCCTCGGCGGTCCGGCCGGCGCGTCGACGACGATGGCGAGCTATCTGATCGACCGCGGCTTCCGTCGCTACGAGTTCGGGTTCGGCAGTGCCGTCGCCATCATCCTGTTCGTCATCTGTTTCATCTTCGCGCTGTTCTACCAGCGCTTCGCACTGCGTCGCGACACGCAGGGCGCGATCACCGGAAGGGTCGAATAGATGACCGCCACCACCCTCGCGCCGGCCAAGGCCAAGGCGCCGTTCAGCGCCATGACGCCGGTGCGCTACCTGTTCGCCCTGCTCATCGTGGGTGTGACCGTGGCGCCGCTGCTGTTCGTGATCCTCGGCGGGTTCCGCACCAACGCGCAGATCAACACCGATCCCGCCGGGCTGCCGTCGCCGTGGGTGTTCTCGAACTACGCGAACATCCTGGCCTCGGAGGCGTTCTGGCGCTTTCTCGGCAACAGCGCGCTCATCTCGGTCTCGTCCACCGCGATCGCGGTCGGCCTCGGCTCGATGGCCGCGTTCGCCCTGTCCCGCTACCGGTTCAGGGGGCGCGAGGCGCTCTACTCGATGTTCACGATCGGCCTGCTGTTTCCGCTCGGTGTCGCCATCCTGCCGGTGTACCTGCTGCTGCGCCAGCTTCACCTGCTCGAGTCGTGGGTGGGGGTCGCGCTTCCGCAGGCCGCGTTCGCGCTGCCCGTCACCATCATCATCCTGCGTCCGTTTATGGCCGCGATCCCGACAGAGATCGAGGATGCCGCGGTCGTCGACGGTGCCACCAGGCTCGGGTTCTTCTGGCGCATCCTGCTGCCGCTCAGCCGCCCGGCGCTCGTGACGGTGTCGGTACTGGCCTTCATCACGAGCTGGAACGGGTACCTGCTGCCCTTGCTCGTGTTCAACAACCCGGAGAACTTCACGCTGCCGCTCGGTGTCGCCACCTTCCAGTCGCAGTACGCGCAGGACACAGCCTCGATCCTGGCCTTCACGGCGCTCTCGATCGTGCCGGCCCTCGTCTTCTTCATCTTCGCCGAACGCCACATCGTGGGCGGCCTCACCGGATCGGTCAAGGGATGATCGCCTCACTCTGGAACGACGACTCTGCCAGCACAGCCGATCGCGTCGACGCCCTCGTCGCTGCGATGACGCTCGAGGAGAAGATCGCGCAGCTCTACGGCGTCTGGGTCGGCGCCTCGACCGACGGCGGCGAGGTCGCGCCGCACCAGCACGACATGGACGACGCCGTCGACCTCGACGAGCTGCTGCCCCTCGGCCTCGGCCAGCTCACCCGGCCGTTCGGCAGTGCGCCCGTCGAGCCCGCGATGGGGGCCGCCTCGCTGCAGCGAACCCAGGAACGCATCGTGGCGGGCAGCCGGTTCGGCATCCCCGCCATCGCACACGAGGAGTGCCTCGCCGGCTTCGCCGCGTGGGGCGCAACCGCCTACCCCGTGCCGCTCGCCTGGGGCGCGACCTTCAACCCGGCGCTCGTCACCACCATGGCGGCGCGCATCGGTGCCGACATGCGCTCGGTCGGCGTGCACCAAGGGCTCGCGCCGGTGCTCGACGTCGTGCGCGACGCCCGCTGGGGCCGGGTCGAGGAGACCATCGGCGAAGACCCGTATCTCGTCGCGACGATCGGCACGGCCTATGTCCGCGGGCTCGAGAGCTCCGGCATCGTGGCCACCCTCAAGCACTTCGTCGGCTATTCCGCGTCGAAGGCGGGGCGCAACCTCGCGCCCGTCTCGATGGGGCGCCGTGAGGTGAACGACGTGCTGCTCCCGCCCTTCGAGATGGCCATCCGCGAGGGCGGGGCGCGCTCGGTGATGCACTCCTACTCCGACGTCGACGGCGTGCCGTCGGCGTCCGACGCCGCACTTCTGACCGACCTGCTGCGCGACACCTGGGGCTTCACCGGCACCGTCGTCGCCGACTACTTCGGCGTCGCGTTCCTACACCTGCTGCACGGGGTCGCGGCCGACTGGGGCGAGGCCGCGGCACTCGCGCTCGGCGCCGGCGTCGACGTCGAACTGCCGACCGTGAAGACCTTCGGCGAGCCGCTCGCGGCAGCGGTCACCGCAGGAGTGGTCGACGAGGCGCTCGTCGACCGGGCGCTGCGCCGCGTGCTCGAGCAGAAGGTCGGGCTCGGGCTGCTCGATGCCGACTACTCGCCGGCGCCCACGAGCACGGACTTCGACCTGGATCCGGCCGAGAACCGGGCGCTCGCGCTCGAGATCGCCGAGCAGTCGGTGGTGCTGCTCGCGAACGACGGCACGCTGCCGCTCGATCGCCCGGCCCGCATTGCGGTCGTCGGCCCGAACGCCGACGACCCGTTCGCGGTGCTCGGCTGCTACTCGTTCCCGTCGCACGTCGGCACGCAGCACCCCGACTGGGAGATCGGCATCGAACTGCCCACGCTGCTGCAGGCGGTGCGGGCCGAGTTCGCCGGATCCGTCGTCGACCACGCGCTCGGCACCACCGTCGACGGCGGCGAGACCGACTTCGCCGACGCTCTGGCGCTCGCCGCGGCATCCGACGTCGTCATCGTCGCGCTCGGCGACCGGGCCGGCCTCTTCGGCCGCGGCACCAGCGGCGAGGGCTGCGACGCGGAATCGCTGCGGCTGCCGGGCGCGCAGCAGCAGCTCGTCGACGCGCTGCTCGACGGCGGCACACCCGTGATCGTGACGCTGCTCGCCGGGCGGCCCTACGCGCTCGGCCGGGCGGTGACCGAGGCGGCCGCGATCGTGCAGTCGTTCTTCCCCGGCGAGGAGGGCGCGACCGCGATCGCCCGGGTGCTGAGCGGCGCCGTCTCGCCCTCCGGACGCCTGCCCGTGAGCGTGCCCGCCCTCGCCGGCACCCAGCCGACGACCTACCTCGCGTCGCCCCTGGCCCGCGTGAGCGACGTCTCGAACATCGACCCGACGGCGGCGTTCCCGTTCGGGCACGGCCTCGGGTACACCTCGTTCGAGTGGGAGTCGTTCGCGGTGGAGAGGGACGAGCTGACGACGGATGACACGATCGATACGGCCATCACGGTGCGCAACACCGGCGAGCGCGCCGGCGTCGAGGTCGTGCAGCTCTACCTGCACGACCCCGTGGCGAGCGTCGTGCGGCCGGTGCAACGGCTCGTCGGCTACGCGCGTGTGGCGCTCGAACCGGGCGAGAGCGCGCGGGTGCGTTTCGCCGCCCCGACCGACGTGGCGCAGTTCACCGGCCGCGACGGCGAGCGCATCGTCGAACCGGGGGCGCTCGAGCTGCGGTTCGCCCGTTCGTCGGCCGACACGGTGTTCACGGCGGCGGTCACCCTCACCGGCCCGGTGCGCATCGTCGACCACACCCGGGCGCTGCACGCCGCGGTGTCGATCGACCGGGAGCCCGCACCCGTGCCGCTCTGACCCGCACGGGCGCGCACCAGACTTTCACGCTCCTCCAGATCAAGCGCGATGCCCTCGTAGTCGTGATAGGCGAGGTGGCCGTAGAATTTCAGGGCATGCTGGCTGAGTGGCAGCAATCCCTGGCGCTGCGCGGAGACCGCGATGCCGGCACGGGTATGGGTATGGATGACGATCGCCGCATCCTCACGCGCCGTATGGATGGCGGAGTGGATCGTGAAACCGGCCGCGATGACCCGCTTCGATTCTGGCATCTCCTCCACGACATTGCCGTCGAGGTCGATCTTCACCAGGTCTGAGGCGCGCATCTCGTGGAACATCACGCCATAGCGGTTGATGAGGAAATGGTGCTCAGGCCCCGGGATGCGCGCGCTGACATGG